>JARKQW010000003.1 GCA_029974695.1 Syntrophobacteraceae bacterium
CAAGGCCCACTGGATTTTGAGTCCAGCGCGTCTACCGGTTTCACCACTCCGGCACAACAGGGGGTTTATACACAGGGGGTTTCCGAGGTGTCAAGGGAAATGACCGAGGTGCAGTGGCCGCATCCCTGCCCGTGTGAACCCTTGGGAGGAGGCTCCCGGCCACCGTTCAGGCTGCCGGCGCATCCCTCCCTGCATCGCCCCTTGCGGTCGCATGGAACTTCCCTGAAATGGAACCCATGGACCTTGCCCGGCGGATGTTCCACCCCGCCGATTTCCCACTGCGGTCCGGTCGTCCAAGCCGGGATCAATCCTATTCAGGCGAAATTGAGCGCCTCGCTGTTGGCTCTTTGGCATGGTATGTGAGAAGTTTCGGACGTTACCTGTTGAATGGAAGCCAAAGCAGCTCAACCACAGGAAATTCGAGGCGAATGGTTAAACACTGAAGGCTAATTGCCCGATTTGGAATTGAGCTTGACAGCCCGGGGCAAATTCGTTACACATACGACGTTTCGCTGCACCGCTCCTCACTTGCGGGCGCGGACGACACACGTGTGCGTGGGGCTGTAGCTCAGTTGGGAGAGCGCTTGAATGGCATTCAAGAGGTCCGGGGTTCGACTCCCCGTAGCTCCACCAGAAAAGCCAAAGGGCCAGCGGGAACAACCGCCGGCCCTTTTTTGTTTTCCCACCGACGGGAAGGTCCGGGGGGGCGGATGGAAACCCCTCGAGACTCCGCCCAAGGATCGGATCTCGGGCATCCCCTTGGGTGCGGTCTCGTCAGGGCTTTGGCGGATTGGAGGCCTCGGGGGGCGTCCAGGGGACCCGCCTGCCTTCCAGAAAGAGCTCGAAAATGGAGCCGTGATCCGTAGTTTTGAGGATCTTCGCGAGATTTTCCCCGGTGTCGGTGATCCTTGTCGCGGTGATGTATTTGTTCCTCTTCACTTCTCCCCGGATCTGGCCGCTCTCCACGTATCGGGCCGTTTCCCGGGTCATGAGCCGGACTTTCAAAGTACCCTCGTACCCTCGCTGATTTCATATTTTGCCCCCGGGTAGGTTGCCGCCTTTTGCGTCCCGGAGTCGTTCTCCTCCTTTCGACACTCGAGGGTTCTCGGGATATGCCGGTTTCAGATTCATGAACCGGTACGGACCTACCTCGGAAGGATGCATTCGGTAAAAGAACAGCTCCATGCCCTTCCCTTCTTCGGTCAAAATCATGCTCGAGTCCGCCGGGGGATCGCGATCCGGTGCGATGTGAAGCCAGACCGTCGCGTTTGACTCCCGAACACGCCCGGCCCAGGTACCCGTGACACTTTGATCCCATTGGACGGACCGGGGACCCGAGAGAGGGTTGTCGGATTCCGGCACACAGCCGATTAGAAGGATCAAGCCGATCAGGCACAGAATGCTGCGTCTTGGAATGCTTATTGGCTGCCGATGCCTCCCTTCTTTGAGGAAAACCCGGAGGCCCACGGACACTCCGGGTGGAAATCCACCTTCGTCCTTCGCGGTGGATTTCTTCCCGTTGTTCTGATAGGAAAGTTGGCCTTCTTGTGCCTTTTTCACGAGAACCCCCAGCGTATGCGACAAGGCGAGCCATGCACCGCAACGGAGAGAGGATCACGGCATGGAGTGGACAAAGACGAAGCCCAAGAAGGAGGGCTGGTATTGGTACCTCTATACGGGAAACCCGGAAGATTGGCCTATGGTGGACGACCCGTCCCAACCCCTCATTGTGGAGGTGACCCGGCAGTTCTTCATCGACGAGGACCTCTCGTTGCTCCTCTTTTGGCTGACGGGCTCCGACGAGCCATGGCGAGTGTATGAAGCCGAGGGATTCTGGTACGGGCCTCTTTTGCCTCCCCCCTTCCCCGAAATCCTTCAGCACACGGATGGGGGCAACGGAGGGACCTGATTCCCGATCCCAAAACTTTTTCGCGTGGTGCCGACGACCGATCAGGGCTGGGGCTGTGGACCCGGTAAATGCACCCGGTCTTCCCACCAGTTCTTTTTCTTTCCCTCGACCAGGTCCACGCCTTCCCCCGGATACACCCGTCGGTCGACTTCGGCCGTGGGCTCCGTCACGGGAGGCCGCCATTGCGGCCGAGGCTCGGGACCCTCGAGGGTTACCTCCGAAGGGGCCGAATCCACCATTACGGGACGTCTTCGGACGTCGACTCCCGGCACGGTGCAGCTGAACTCGATGGGGATGCCGTTGGGATCGAAGGAATAGACGGAATGGATGAACCCGTGGTCGATAACCTCGGACACCCAGAACCCCGCAGCCTCGAGCATGTCTTTGAGCTCCCACAGATCCTCTTCGGTTTCCACACCGATGGAAACGTGGTCGAAAACCAACGGGCCGGAGACGGGATAGCCGTGGTCTTTTTCCGGGATGGGTTCCACGTGAGGCCATTCGAAAAAGGCAATGAGGTCCTCGGAGGAAATCTCGAAAAAGTAATGCCGATACCCGGGTTTGCCCAACCCGGCCACAATCCTCATTCCCAGAAGATCCCGCCAGAAGCGGATGGTCGAGTCCATGTTGTTGGTAGCCATGGCCAGGTGATGTATTCCACGGTACTTCGCCATAGACCTCTTTCCTTTCTTCATGCCGGGGGTACGGGGCGGAGCCGAAGGGGACGCGCTGCAGGGAAACGAGTGCCGGCAGGGGGGTCCTTTTCTTCAACGAGAAAGAGCTTCTCAAGGGAAAGAACCACACTTCGGGGTTGGAATCAAGAGCCATCCGGGGAACTGGCCCACGAATCCCCGGAGGACGGCGCCGGGGGGATGCCAAAGGGTTACGCACAAGAGCGACCTCCGGGCAGGGGGGAAAACCGTAGGGTTCCGGCTTTTTGG
>JARKQW010000376.1 GCA_029974695.1 Syntrophobacteraceae bacterium
CTCACCCGGTAGCCGGCGCACAATCCCTTTGAGCTCCATGGCCAGGCGATGGGAGGTCACCCGGGAAACGGGCCACCGAAGATCCCGGGAGATTTCGTCGATGTGTTTGGGACTCTCGCCCATGACCTTCCACAAGGCCGACTCGTCCTCGTTCAAAGGCTGTGCGGGAACGTCGGAACGTTCCCGGGAAACGGATTCGGGACTGCGTCGAACCAGGGGGGCGATTTCCTCCAGGATGTCCTCGGCCGATTCCACCAGTTTCGCCCCCTCTTTGAGCAACCGGTGGGGACCGATGCTCCGGAAGTGACGCGCCATGCCCGGAACCGCGAACACCTCCCTGCCCTGTTCGAGGGCCAGGCGCGCGGTGATGAGGGAGCCGCTCCGATGGGCCGCCTCGACCACCACAACCCCCAGGGCCAGTCCGCTGATGATCCGGTTTCTCTGGGGGAAATGCCCCGGTGCCGGGGGCGTCCCCAATACGAATTCCGTCAGTAGTGCCCCCGAAAGGGCGATTTCCTCCCGGAGGGCGGCGTTGCTCCGGGGATAGTCCACGTCCAGCCCGCACCCCATCACCGCCAGGGTTCGCCCTCGAGCCTTGAGCGCCCCCCGGTGGGCCGCACTGTCGATCCCGACGGCCAGGCCGCTCACCACCGTTACCCCGCCGTAAGCCAAGTCCCGGCACAGGCCTTCCGTGAACGCCATCCCCGGGGTAGAAGCCGCCCGGGACCCCACCACGGCTACCGCCACCAAGTCCCGGGGCTCGATGGACCCCTTGACGAACAGCACCGCAGGCGGATCGGGAATAACCCGCAGGTTGGACGGGTAGTCCGGGTCCAGCATGGTCAGGATTCGAGCCCCCGCCCGCCGGATCTTTTCCATCTCCTGTGCCGGAGGGTGAGTGAAGGCCCGGGCCAGCAAAGCCGTTCGCGCAGCTTCTTTGAGCCCCCGAAAGTCGGAGAGTTCCCGGGCCGAGGCTTCGAGTACCGCCGCCGGGGACCCAAAGTGGTCCACCAGCCGGAGAATGCCCCGGTTGCCCAGTTCGGGCACCAGCTTTAAGGACAGCCACGCAAGACGATTTGCGGCATCGGAAACCGTGGTCTTTTCTTCCATCCCATCCCTGCCAGGCGATGCGAGCAACTTCGGGCCGTCACAATCCCGCTGCCGGACCATTCCATCCTGGTCGAGCGATTCGCGGGGGATCAGCCCGTGGTGCCCGTGAAGGGGGGTATCCCGCAGGCATGGACCCTTTTCCAGGACGGGAATCCTCCGCCCAGGGGGCCTGCACCCCGTTGCAGGGAAAGCCCCCCTTTCCCGGGAATCACCAGAGGGGATTCGTCCCGGCCCAATCGCTCCATCCAGGTTCCGTTCTTCGAGCGGCGAAGAGTTACCGCGCGGTCCGCACGGGATCGTCGGGGACCACACCTCGAGGCGGTGCTGCTTGCCGTTGTATGCTGTGCAATGATAAGTACAGATGCTTTTCTCATTTGTCAAACTCATGAACGGGTTTCCCCAGTGGTTATCGACAGGAAGGAGACTTTTCTGAAATCATCCGGGAAGATCGCCGATCCGGAGTCCCAGTCACCCGGGGTATCGAGGCCCGAGCTCCTGGCTCCGGGAGGAAGCCTCGAAAAGTGCGTCGTCGCGTTTCTCTACGGGGCCGACGCCGTCTACGCGGGCACGCGCCGGTACACCCTCCGTGCCCAGGCCGGAAACCTGGGTTGGGAGGAACTGGCCGCGGCTCGTCACCAGGCCCGCCTGTGGAAGAGGAAGCTGTACGTTACGGTCAACTCCTTTGCACGGCAGGAAGAAATCCGGTCTTTGCCCGCCTTTCTCGAATATCTTCAAGAGATCGAGGTGGACGGAATTATCCTGAGCGATCCCGGGGTGCTGCGCCTGGCGGCCCGGTGGGCCCCCCAGGTGCCCATCCATCTCAGCACCCAGGCCAACACCACCAACGCCGAGAGCGTCCGCTTCTGGGCGGACCGGGGGGTCAAGAGGATCAACCTGGCCCGGGAGCTCTGCTTCGAGGAAATCCGGGACATCCGGTCCTGGGTCTCCACCGAGCTCGAAATCTTCGTCCACGGGGCCATGTGCATCTCCTATTCGGGACGCTGCCTTCTCAGCGCGGCCCTAAACGGCCGATCCGCCAACTCCGGGACGTGCACTCAACCCTGCCGATGGTCCTATCGCCTGGTCGAGGAGAAGCGTCCCGGCGAGTATTTTCCCATCTGGGAAGATTCGGGCGGCTCATACATCTTCAATTCCCGGGATTTGTGCCTCCTCGGGGAACTGGGACTGTTGCTTCCTCTGGGGATCGATGCCTTCAAGGTGGAAGGGCGGATGAAGGGCATGCTGTACCTGGCCACGGTGGTGCGCGCGTACCGGGCAGTCATGGATCGTTGGGCCCGAGGGTGCGCTTTGGGCCCGGCGGAAGCCGAAGGGTTGGAAGATCTCGGGCGCGTGAGCCACCGGCCCTACACCCGGGGCTTCCTCTTTCCCTCGAAGGGACCCGAGGACGCAAAATCCGCCCCCGAGGTCACCTATCTCCAGACTCACGCCCTGGCGGGAATCGTTCGCCCGTCCCCCCATGGATACTGGGAGGAACCGGTCGGCCCGGGAGATCCCGATTCCTCCCACATTATCTACCTGGAGGTGCGAAACCGGCTCACCCCTGGAACGACCCTCGAGTTTCTCTTTCCCGACGGTTCCATTCGGGCTCATCGCTTGGAGTCTTTCGAAGACTGCCGGGGAGCGCGCCGGGACGTGGCCCACGCGGGAACCTGGATCCGGTTTCCCGTTCCCTTTCCCACCTTTCCCCTCCAGGTGGTCCGCATGGAGCTGAACTCGTAGGGAAGCACGGCCCCGGACCCGTTTTCCCGTTTCCCCGAATCCCGGGGGGGGCCCGGAGAATGGGGCCTCAAGACGGCATGGCAGGGGAGCCGAGATTTTTTCGTTTTCGAATCCCTCGGCGCCATCCTTCCGGGTCGTTCCTGTACGGACCCGACCCGGAAAATACCGGCGCAGACGGGATCTTGCCGGGAGGGGGACGGAGGGTCGTCGTCCGGGGTTTGATGGATGCCGCTGGGGGTGAGTCTTCTCGGGAAGGATGGGAGGAGAACGATCCGCTCCACCGCGTGGAAAGGAGATGAGAGACGACCGAAATCCCGGTCCGGTACCTGCCGCACCGGCGGTACTCGCTGTCTGTGACCCGGCGCATCCGTTCCTCGGGCCGGGTCCTCGATCCGAAGGGGTTCGAGCACCGGGGGCAGGGAATCGGGAAGGGGAACCGAGACGGGACAACTTCCGGGAACGCCGCGGGCAGGCGCAGTCCCGCCCGCGGGCCTTATGCCCTGGAGGGGCGACGGTGCCCCGATCGACCGACAGTAGGTTCCGAGTGCCTTGCCGATCGGCCCTGCACCCGGCGCATCAAATCCTTGCCGGGAAAAACTTGAAACGTGCCTTGCCTTCCTCCGGGGGAAGAAGTCGTTCCATGCCCCTGCCGTCGGCCGAAACGGGCCATTGGATTCCTTCCACGGGAAGGGATTCGATCTGTAGGCCCTGCAGCTCCGCCATGGATTCCGCGGCCTGGGAAAAAGCGGCCCCTCGACCCGGGACCTCGAGCCCCGGGTGGAGCAGCCCGAGCAAGGAATTCAGCAGATCGAAATCTTGCCGGGCGTCCCCGGGGCTCTCCAGGGATCGGACCATGGGCTGGACCCGCCGTTCACAATTGGTGGCGGTACCGTCCTTTTCCACGAAGGTGGCGCCGGGGAGCGTCACGTGGGCATACTCGAGGGCAGGGGTCCGCAGGGCGTCCTGGCAGAGGAGAAAATCCAGGCGCGCCAAGGCCCCTTCCACCCGGGTCCTCGGGTAGCCCAGTTCAAAGGGGTTGAGCCCGATGAGGACCAGTCCCCGGATTTCTCCCTTCTCGATGGAGGCGAAAATCTCCGGCCAGTTCTTGCCGGGTTTGCCCGCCACCTCGACCCCCCAGAGCCGGGACAGATGTTTTCGAACAGCCGCGGAAGTCGCCGGTCGCAGCCCCGGAGCGTACTTGGCCGTAGCCCCGAAATCCAGGGCTCCCTGGGCGTTCCCCGCAGCACCCAGAACGTGGACCCCGCCTCCTTCCGTCCCGATGGATCCCAGCAGGAGGGGAAGCATTGCGCACAGCCGATAGAAGGATTCGTGGTCGGGGGAAGTCCCGGGGTCGATCCCGTACACCAGGCACGCGGGCTTTTTGCCCGCAAACAGCCGGGCGGCTTCCCGGATCTTTTCCTCGGCAATTCCCGTCTGACCGGCCACCGAAGACAGGTTGATCTTTTCGAGGCTTTTCTCCAGCTTCTGA
>JARKQW010000048.1 GCA_029974695.1 Syntrophobacteraceae bacterium
GGGCGGGACGACCTCGTGGCCGATCTCCCCCGAGTCCCTTTGGGACCGGAAACGGCAGTATTCCATGGAGACCCAAACCCGGTTCCATCGGCCCCTGCGGGGTTTATCCGGAGAACTGGCCGAGGCGATTTCTCCGGTGGACCCCGAAGGGGCTGCGGAGCCCCTCGAGTCCGTCGCAGCCCGCGGGGGGGAAGAAAAGTTCGAGGGGGAGCAGTCGGCCGCCGGCCCCCCGGTCTTCTCTTCCCTGCCCATCCTGGGGCAGCTTGCCAACACCTACATCCTGCTGGAAGCCCGCGACGGCCTGCTTCTCATCGATCAGCACGCCGCCCACGAGCGGATCCTCTACGAAGAACTTTCGGCACAGACTCAGCCCGACGCGGGGCAGCGGCTTACCCAACCCGTGGTGCTCCACCTGCTTCCCCGGGAAGCGGCGGTCCTTCGGCGGTGGCTTCCTCAACTGGCGGCGGTGGGCTTCGGGGTCGAGCCCTTCGGCCAGGACAGCTTTCTCATCGATGCGGTTCCCTCCGTCCTGGGCCTGTGCCGTCCCGACGAGCTTCTGAGGGAGCTTCTGGACATGAGCCGGGAGGAGGAAAAAACGGCCCGCTGGGATTTCCTCGCCGCCCTGGCGAAGACGGCCGCCTGCCACGGGTCCGTTCGCGCCGGGCAACGATTGGCTGTTCAAGAGATACGCCACCTCCTGGAAACCCTGGATCGCAGAAAGATCCCTCTCACCTGTCCCCACGGCCGCCCCATCTGGCACAAGCTGACCTATCCCGAAATCGCCCGGTTTTTTCGGCGAACCTAGAGGGACCCATGGAAGCTTACGCACCGCCTCCACCCGTTGTCCTCCTGGCAGGCCCCACCGCCGTAGGAAAAACGACCGTCTCCCTCGACCTGGCCGTTGCCCTGGGTTGCGAAATCGTCAATGCCGATTCCATGCAGGTGTATCGCTTCATGGACATCGGGACGGCCAAGCCCGGCAGGGAGGAACGCGCCCGGGTTCCACACCACCTCCTGGACGTGGCCGATCCGGACGAACCCTTCGACGCCGCCCGCTACCTTCGCATGGGCCAAGGGATCCTGAGCGAACTCCACGGGCGCGGCGTTCTCCCCCTGGTGGTGGGAGGCACGGGTCTCTACATGAAGGCTCTGACCCGGGGCCTGTGCGAGGGACCCCCTTCGGACGAAGGGGTTCGGGCGATCCTTCGAAGAGAGGAAAAGGAAAAGGGTCTCGAATTCCTGTTCGAGGAGCTTTCCCGGGTGGACCCCGCCGCTGCCCGGCGGCTTCATCCTCACGACCGGCAGAGGATTCTTCGTGCCCTGGAGGTGTTTCGCCTGACGGGACAGCCCCTGTCGGCCCGGCAGAGCCGCCATGGATTCTCCCAAAGCCCGTACCGGACCGTCAAGGTGTGCCTCCATCGGGATCGGCAGGAGCTCTATGAGAGGATCGACCGGCGGGTGGAACGGATGATGGAAGCGGGGTTCGTGGAGGAGGTCCGACGCCTGCTGGACATGGGCTACGGTCCCGAACTCAAGCCCATGCAGTCCCTGGGATACCGGCAGATCGTCTCGTTTCTTCGGGGAGCGTGCTCCCTGGATTCGGCAATCTCCCGGATCCAGCGGGATACTCGAAGCTACGCCAAAAGACAGCTCACCTGGTTTCGCGGGGACCCGGAGTTCCACTGGTTTCATCCCCGGGACCGGCAGGTAATCCTCGAGTTTGTCCGAGCAGAGCTTCGCAGGGTGCCGGACACCGCCGGACAGCGCTAGCCCAGCCGATTTCGGTAGTCTTCGTAGCCGAAGCTTCGAACGACCCGCACCCGATTTTCCAGGTCGCGAACGGCAATGGCGGGCAGTTGAACCCCGTTGAAGGTCGTGTTCTTCACCATGGTGTAATGGGCCATGTCCAGGAAAACCAGCCGTGTGCCCACCTCGAGGGGTTCCGGGAAGGAATAGTCCCCGATGACGTCTCCCGCAAGACAGGTCACTCCCCCCAGGCGATAGGTGTGGGGAAACTCCCCGGGCCGCCCGGCCCCCAGGATCTCCGGCCGGTAGGGCATTTCCAAAACGTCCGGCATGTGGGCCGCCGCAGAGGTATCCAGGACGGCGATGTCCATCCGGTTGCGAACAAGGTCCACCACCGAGGCCACCAGCCACCCGGCATGAAGGGCCACGGCCTCTCCCGGCTCGAGGTAGACCTCGAGGGGGTAACGCTTCCTGAAATCCGTCAGGATCCGGCAAAGGCGATCCAGATCGTAGTCCTGCCGGGTAATGTGGTGACCTCCCCCAAAATTCACCCATTTTAGGCCCGGAAGGCAGTCCCCGAACTTTTCTTCAAACGCAGCCAGGGTCCGTTCCAGGGAATCGGCGTTGAGCTCGCAGAGGGTATGAAAATGAAGGCCCGAAATGCCGTCCAGGTTGCGGCCCCGAAAACTCTCCCGGGTGACGCCCAGCCGGGAAAACGGTGCGCAGGGGTCGTAGAGGGGCACCTTCACTTCCGAGTGCTCGGGGTTTACCCGGAGGCCCACCTGGGGGGCTTGGGGGAAGGACCGAAGAATGGGCCGAAAGAAGTCCCACTGGGAAAAGGAATTGAACACCAGGTGGGAGCTGTATCGGAGGAGCTCCCCCATGTCTTCCTCCTTGAAGCCGGGGGAAAAGGTGTGAACCTCCCCGCCGAATTCCTCGAATCCCAGGCGCGCTTCATGGACGGAGCTTGCCGCCACCCCGTTGAGATAGCCTCGGATGAGAGGGAACAGGGGGAACAGGGCAAAGCCCTTGAGGGCCAGGAGAATCCTGCATCCCGTGCGTTCCCGGACGGAATCCAGCACCCGGAGGTTCCGAAGGATGGAAGCCTCGTCGACCACATAACAGGGGGTTGGAAGAGGGGCTAATTCTCGGATCATTCCGGGTTCCGTCACGGGTCCAGGAACTCTTCCGTCCAGGGGAGCCCGTATTCTGCCAGTTTTTCCATGAAGGGCGTCGGATCGAACTGTTCCACGTTGAAAACTCCCGCGCCCCTCCACGTCCCCGTGAGAATCATCAACGCCCCGATCATGGCCGGGACTCCCGTGGTATAGGAGATGGCCTGGGCCTTCACTTCCCGGTAGGCGTCCCCGTGGTCGCAAATGTTGTAGACATAGTATCTTCGAGGTTTTCCGTCCTTCAGGCCCCGGATCATGCAGCCGATGTTGGTCTTGCCGGAGTAGCTGGGAGCCAGGGAGGCCGGGTCGGGCAAGAGGGCCTTGAGAAACTGGAGGGGAACGATTTTGCGGCCCTGGAAGTCCACGGGATCGATTCGAGTCATGCCCACGTTCTCGAGGACCCTCAGGTGGGTCAGGTACTCCCGGGAAAAGGTCATCCAGAAGCGGATTCTTCGGAGTCCGGGAAGGTTCTTGGCCAGGGATTCCAGCTCCTCGTGGTACATGAGGTACATCTCCCTGGGTCCGATGCCGGGGAAATCGAACGTCTCGCAGACGGACAGGGGCTCGGTCTCGATCCACCGGCCGTCTTCGAAGTATTTTCCGGGAGCGGTCACCTCTCGAATGTTGATCTCCGGGTTGAAATTGGTGGCGAAGGGGTGCCCGTGCTGCCCGGCGTTGCAGTCCATGATGTCCACGAAATGAATCTCGTCAAAGTGATTCTTGAGGGCGTGGGCGCAGAAGACATTGGTCACCCCGGGGTCGAACCCGCAGCCCAGGAGGGCCATGAGCCCCCGTTCCCGGAACCGGTCGTGGTAGTCCCACTGCCACCGGTAGCAGAAGCGGGCCTCCTCGGGGGGTTCGTAGTTGGCCGTGTCCAGGTAATGGACCCCCGTCTCGAGGCAGGCTTCCATGATGGTCAGGTCCTGGTACGGCAGGGCGACGTTGACGACCAGGTCCGGGCGGGTGTTTTCCATGAGCCGGGTCAGCTGCCGGACATCGTCGGCGTCCACCTGTGCGATTTCGATGGGCCGGGACAACCGGTCCCGGATTCTTTGGCATTTCTCCAGCGTGCGGCTGGCCAGGACGATTTTGGAAAAGACTTCGGGAACTTGGGCACATTTGTGGGTCACGACGCTGCCAACCCCCCCCGCTCCGATGATCAAGACCGTGCTCATATGAAAGGAACCCCTTTCGTCTCAAGTCGTTGGAATCCTGCATCTCCATGGGGCAAAAACCGGGCTTCCACAGGAGGGTGGAACAACTAGGGCCCTATCGAAATCGGGGTATTATAGAAACATGTTTTTGGGGAGTCAATCGGCCGGCCTAGGCGAGGATGTCCCCCACCCCGAGACGGCCTCGAGCCAGGCGATCCAAGGCCTTGTGGGCGTTCCCGACCACCGAGTCCAGCACCTTGACCCGTTTCCACGTGAGATATTGGTAGTATTCTTCCTCGATCCCGCCGCAGATGACCACCTGGATATTCTCGGTGAGGACCATGTGACAGAGGGTCTCCGCCGAGGCCTGGGGCAGCACCACCACTCTTTCCCCGTGCACCCTTCCGTCTTCCTCGAGAAAGGCCATGAGAACCTCCGTGGCCAGATCGAACCGGGGGGCCACTTCGTTGCCGTACAGGCAGATGAGGACTTTGGCCGCCATTTCATCCCCTCGAGTCGTGGGCGGTCGAGGCTTTTTCCCGGACGGGACCGGAACCCTTCAAACCTCGATGCCGTGTTGTTTCATCTTCCTGTAGAGCCTGCTTCGGCTCCAGCCGAGCACGGCCGCCGCCTGGTTCCGCCGCCCCCGGGCCTTCACAAGGGCGTCCAGGATCATCTTCCTCTCGATGGCGGGCCACTGCAGCTCTTCCTTTTCCTCCCGACCTTTCAAGATGGCCTCCAGGATGATTCTTCTTTCCATGGCCGCGCGGTCGAGAGGGGCCTCCCTTTCCTCGTGCACGGCCGGGAACGGTTCCCGGGCGGCCGGGGTTGCCTCGTCCTGCGGGGGGTCCCCGGGGATGGGACTGGTGAGGTAGGCGGGAAGGTGGTCGGGGCGGATGTGATCCTCCCGGCACACGTTGGATGCGTACTCGACGATGTTCTTGAGCTCCCGCACGTTGCCCGGATAGGAGTAGGCCAAAAGGATTTCCAGGGCCTCGGGGGAAAACCCCTTGAGGGGCTTTTTGAACCGGGAGACGAAGGTGTGCAGGAAGTGGTCCAGAAGGAGCCGGACGTCGTCCTTGCGTTCCCGCAAAGGGGGTATCTGGAGGCGCACCACGTTGAGCCGGTAAAGCAGGTCCTGCCGGAAGGTCCCGTCCCTCACCATGCCCTCCAGGTCCCGGTGAGTTGCGGCAATCACCCTCACATCGCACAGGAAGC
>JARKQW010000053.1 GCA_029974695.1 Syntrophobacteraceae bacterium
GGAGCTTCGCATTTTTTCACGGTTGGATTCGCCTTTGCCGGTGCGTTGGTTGGGACAAGGCCTAGCGCCATTTTTATACTAACAGCCTCGGAAGTCGTCAAGGGAAAAGGCTCTTCTCTATCGTGTTAGAATTAACATAATCAACAACTTAGCCTTGTGCTGCCCAAAACATACTTTGACAAGAACAAAAAAAGAATGATAGAAAGGAACGAAATCGCGGACGGACGGGAACCGGCAAGGGGGGGGCCGGAAAAGTTTCCCCGTCTTTTCGGCAGATCCCCTCCTCCCGGGGGCGACGGGCTCCGGTCCATGGAGGGGATGCCGAAAGGAGATATCCCGGGATTTCAACGGGTGTGCGGCTGGTATGATTGTCCTTCGTTTGATTCCGGCAATTGTGGCTCGTTTTGGCTTGCAGCGGGAAGCACCATGTGGATCATCAACTTTATCTTTCTTAAGGAGGACGGGAAATGAGCACCGGCAACACGATAATCATTGACGCACTCATGCCCAAGGACATGGCCGCCAAGGCGGAAAACATCGGGGTCGCCAAGGCGGGTCTTGGCACCTACCGGATGTTTGCCCTGGGAATCCTCGCGGGGGCCTTCATCGCCATGGGGGCGAACTACGCCACCACCGTGTGGGCCGGGCTGGGAAAGATCGTGGTGAGCGCCGGCGCGGACGTGGCCTTCACCACGGCGATTCCTTTCGGAATTCAGCGACTCCTGGGAGGTGTGGTGTTCGCCACGGGCCTGATCATGGTGGTCGTGGGAGGAGCGGAACTCTTCACCGGAAATTGCCTCATGCCCATGGCCTGGGCGTCCAAGAAGATCACCACCGGGGCCATGCTCCGCAACTGGGTGATCGTTTACCTGGGAAATTTCGTGGGCTCGGTGCTGACGGCTTACTTGATCTTCTTGGGAAAGCAGCACACCTTCGGGGGAGGTGCCGTGGGGTTGACGGCCTTAAACATCGGCATCGCCAAAACCAGCCTGGGATTTCTGCAATGTATCGTTCTGGCCATCTTCTGCAACGCCCTGGTGTGCATGGCCGTGTGGCTCTGTTTTGGTGCCCGGGCGACGGGGGACAAGGTCCTGGCCATCATTCCGCCCATCTCCGCATTCGTTGCGTGCGGCTTTGAGCACTGCGTGGCCAACATGTACTTCATTCCTTCGGCTCTTTTCATCAAGGACTTCGACCCGGCCTATTTCGCCACCGTAGCCGCCAACCTCAAGGACGGCGGAGCAATCCTCACGTGGGGCAACTTCCTGTTCAACAATCTGCTTCCGGCCACCATCGGCAATATCATCGGCGGTTCGTTGATGGTCGGCGGGATGTACTGGTTCATTTATCTGCGGCCCAGCTGGACCAAGAAGGCGGGACTGTAGAACGGATTGACAGTTGGACCCTTTGCCTTCCCCCGTGGGGGAGGGCCTGAACCCATCGGCCTGCCCGGGTCCGGAAACATCCCCCGGGCAGGCCCCCAATCTACCCCGATTCCCTCCTTCGCAGCTGCAGGTAGACCAGCAGGATGATTCCCAGGGGAATCACGAAGCTCAAAAGGATGGGGGCCAGTTCCCACATCCGGTCCGGGATGCTCGTCTCTCTCATGAAGAATTTCCATCCCTTGTATGCCGCCGGAACGATGGTGAAAAGCAGGGTGGGGACCAGAAACCACGCCACGTTCCCCACTCCGACCCTGGCCATTCGGGCGCAGATCATGCTCACCAGGGCGGCGATTCCCGCCCCGGCCATTGCCGCCGTAGCTCCCCAAAGCTCACCCAGCCAGTAAAGGAGCCGGCCCAGGACGAGAGAAACGGCGGCGGCACCCAGGAGTGCCCTGAGGGTCCTGTCCGTCATGGCAGTGCGCTCCTTTCTTCCGACGCGGCATTAGGGTCCTCGGTCGTGGGCCGAGGAAAGGATTTGGAAAACTCCTGCACTCTTTCCCCTTTCTTCAGACCGTCAGGAGGAAACTCTCCCGCCGATGAAAGTCCGGCTGAGGTCCGCAATGGGTCAGGGCCCAGTACGTCATGGTCCCGCCTCCATGCCGGACTACGGCCGCCACCCCCGCTTCGATGGCGTGATCTCCGGGGTGCATGAAATCCAGTTCGATCTCGAGGGTGACGGTGACGGAACGGACGGTCCTTTGAACCTCGAAGGGCAAGGTCCCAAAGGTTTCTTCTTC
>JARKQW010000061.1 GCA_029974695.1 Syntrophobacteraceae bacterium
CGCCCCGGTTTCGGACCTCACGGCAACGGCCTGGTCGATGTAGTCTCCCAGGCACAAGAAAGGACCGTTGCGCTCGATCCAAACCTTTCCCTCGGTTACCCGGACCGCGGGCTTCATGGTTCGACGCAGATCGTCTCCCAGGAAATCGGCGTCCACATGGATGAACTCCGTTGCCTGCCCGAACTCGTCCAGCACCACGCAGCCGACCTGGACGGACCCGTCCCGGCCGGTGTAGTGGAACGGGAGACACGACGGAATCACCCGTCCCAGCTCCCGGCTCCCCTCTGCGGCAACGGCATGGACCCGCCCGTCGGAGTCGATTCGGAGCCCGGCGCCGCCCAGGTCTTTCTCCGAGGGAATGGGGCCCTCTCCGACCGTGCCCGGAGAGGGGGATTTTGCACCGTCGTTTCCCTCGACCCGCAAAATCCGCATCGTGTCGGGAAGGTCGCTGGTCCGGCCCGGAGCCAGCTCCTGCTGAATACGCCGGATAAAGCTGAGACGGTTGTCATACTCGGGACCCTTGAGAAGTTGATCGAGCATGCGGGGAATGTCCCGGGCGGTTCGATTTCCCAGAAACGTGTCCCGGGACTTGATCACGGGCGCCAGGTGGCATACCCCGAAACAGTCCATTTCGATGAACTGAATTCCGTGCTCGCCCACTTCTCCCTGCTCCGCCCGGATGTGCGAAGAGAGGCTGCGGGAGAGGTTCGGCTGGCCCCGAAGAAAACACGCGGTGCCCTTGCAGACATAGATCAGAATATCGCCCCCGGGGTCCGCGCTGTATTGCTTGTAGGAAGCGATGACGCGGATGACCTCCACGGGAGGGAGCTCGAGAATTTCCACGATCTTTTCAAAGGATTCCGGGGTGATGTATCCGAAGACGTTCTGCACTTCCTGGAGCACCCGGGGAAGGAGGGCTCGGGAGGGGAGACCCGGAACGGCCTGGTAGAGGTCCTTGTGTCTCTCCCGCTCCGCAATGGCTTCCACCACGTCGGGCCGAAGATAGAAGGCGTACAGAAAGAGGGCCCTCTCTTCCTCGTCGTAGGCTGCGGGTTGCAGGGCATGTTCGGGCAACCGGTTGTACCGGTCGGTTTCCTCGAGGAGTCGATTCTGCTGTTCTTCCGGGGACGCGTAGCAGGCCGCCAGGATGCGTCGGTAGGCCGCCTCGTTTTCCAGGAGGTATCGCACGAAGCCCGAGTGCCCCCGTTTTTCGATGGGCAAAGATTCCATGAGGTAGAGGGAAGCCTTCTCGAACGGCTTGAGGGTAAGAAAGGTCCCTTGTGCGGTCCAATGAGCCCCGGCCTCCTTGTAGAACCGGGACCAGAGATCGGCAGGCGTTTCCCGGGTCGCGACTTCCTCGATGGCGCCCCGGGGAAGCCCGAGGCTCATGCGCAAAGCCCCGGTGAGGACTTCAAGGGCGCCTCGATTGAGCTTGGGAAACCGGGGCTTCAAATCTTGCAGAAAGCGGCTTGCATACCCCAATCCCATGAGGTTTCCCCGGGCCTCGGACATCATTCCCGGGACCACTCGTTGATACCGTTCGCGATCTCGTTCCCGCAGGGAGCGCAGCCGGGCCAATTCTCCGGCGAGTTCTCCCTCGCGAGGTGAGGACCTTTCAAGGTATTCCAGGATCATCTCCAGGATGTCCTGTTCCCTCCAGTCCCTGCGGGACAGGTAATTGTCCACCAGCTTTACCAGGTGTCCCTCCGGGTCCTCTCCATGGAGGCCCATGCCGGAATCGAGCAGCCGCCGTCTGAAATCCGTCGGTTGAGACGGCGTTCTCTCGAGGGCCAGCCGGAGTTGCATCAGGCTGAAGCGCAGAGTGGATACGGCTTGGGCGAGCCCCCCCAGAAAGGGGGGAATGCGGGTGTCCCGGGGACCCCGGTAGTGCTGATGCGCTTGACGGTGTTGCTCGATCCAGTCTCCGGGGGGACTGTTCGAAGTCAAGAATCCGAACGGTGCGGCAGGTTGCGATGATAGGCTCATTTTCTAACCCTTCCCCATGGAGAGCGTTCCTTGAAGGCTCGCTGACCGGTCCTGTATCCAGGATTCCAGGTCTCGATCGGCCTGGGCCGACGTCTCTGCCTCGAGGGCAAGGAGGGAGACCCCCAGGAGTGCCTGAAACCGGGCATCCAGGTCCCGGATACGCTTTTCCCGATCCGGGCGATCCGAGGAACGAAGTCTCTCCAACGGCAGCAGCCAGTGGTCTCGAACAAAGACCAGAAAGTCCTCCCACGTGGGTTCTTCCTCACCTTTCTGGTGCTGCCTCAGCAGGTAGAATACCGTTCTGCGGTTGATTTCTCCCCGCACCCAGCCTTCCCGGATCTCCCGGCGCTTTTGATCCAGTTGTTCCACGATCTGCCGGATGCGTTTCTGAAAAGAGGCGATGCGCTCCGCCTCGAGCAGGTCCGAGAGTTGCCGGTACAACTCCTCCTTGATCCGTCCCAGGGCCACCCCTCGAAGACTGGCCATCCGGTGGAATTCGCCGCCCCTTCCCGGTTCGTGCTTGAGCAGGTCCATGCGATGTTTGTGCAGTTCCCGTTCCACCTCCTGGAGACCCGAATGCTGAGCTGCCAGGCGACGGGCCACCGCGGTGGTGTAGATCCAGATCTTGTGAGCCGCCCAGCGCTCCCGACGGTCGATTTCCTTGCGGACCGCCGTGCGGAGGGATTCCTCCTCGATGCCGGTGAGGTCGTAACCCGCACTCTCCATCTCCCCGATTACCGCTTCCGGGTCCGGGAGTTTTCCTCCGTGGTCCGTTGCGAGGAGGATGTGAAATCGGAGCAGGTTCTCCAGTTCGCGGACAGCGGAGGCCACAGCCTTCTTTTCCTTGCGGGAGACCCCTTCCCGGAGCCCCCGGTTGAGGGGTCCCTTGTCTTTGAGTCGGGAGGCCAGCAGGGGAATTCCCGGGGCTGTCCCCGGCATGGCCTTGGGGCTTGGTCCTTCCACCATGCGTTCTTCGGTGAATTTGAGCCAGGCGGCCTCGATGATGTCCGAGGTCTCCCGGATCTCGCGAAGCAAGGCCGTAAGAGTATCCAGGTTGCCCTCCATCTTCGCGAGGACGAACAGGTAACGGAAGAGTCGTTCCCGGTCCATGGGGGGGTTTCCGTCGAGGATCCGCGAAAGGCTGGGTTCGAGATCTTCCCAGGGATCCGGCAAGCGGTCTCCTCCGACCTCCCGCAACGAAGACACGGGGAGGACCGACGCCGGATTCTCCAAGGACTTCCGGAGGTGTCCCGCGATGAAACGAAACAAGGCATCCTTCAAGACTCTTTCCCGAAGGGATGAATTGCTGCCGAGCAGATCGACGATCTCCCGGTGCAGCTCCCGGGAACCTTGTCCCTGCCTCAATCGACGGCCGACATACACGAGGAGGGAGCCCAGGGGAACCGGGGTCGATGCGGTCCGTTCCTCCACCCAGGAGGCTTCCCGTTGTTCCCGGCAACGCCGGTTCACGGCGGTACTGAGGACGGCATGCACGACGGATACACGCTCTCGGGCGCCATCCGGTCCCTTCTCGGGGGGCACGCCCTCCGCAGGGGAAGCGCTTCCGCCGTTCCCCGCGCCCCATGCCGGGTTCTCCATCGCTCTCCGCTCGTCCGGCTGCAGTTCGTCCCAGTGGAAGGAAAAGCTCGGGGAGAAGAGGAAGCCTTCTTCCTGGAACCGATCCCACAGGGTCATTGCCAGGCGTTTTCTCTGGTCTTCCCCCCCGGGCCGGGACGGTTGCCCCGAGGATTCGGAAGGCGTTGCGAGGGTCCGGAGGGCGTCGGCGTCGTTCAGCCGCCCGTCGAATATCCGCCTCAGGTCCCGGACGTTGCCGTTAGGGCGCCGGTCGGGGCCCGTGCGGTAGGAGCGCTGGTCGGCCGCCGCCCGGGCGATGCGGGGTGGCTCT
>JARKQW010000070.1 GCA_029974695.1 Syntrophobacteraceae bacterium
GATGGCCCGATTGAGCAGGGGATGGCTCGGGTCTTTGCTTAGAGTCTGCCATTCCGACTTGGAAAGGCCGCGGATAAACTTCTCCTGATCGAACACGGGACTGCTGGCCATAGCCAGCACGGCCCCGTCGTTGGGATCCAATGCGACAACGGCTCCCACTTTTCCTTCCAGGCAGGATTCCGCCACCTTCTGAAGCTCGATGTCGATGGTCAACCACAGATTCCTTCCGGGAATGGGAAGGACTTCGTCCAGGAGCCGCCTTCTTCTGCCGATGGCATCCACCTCCACCTG
The DNA here is from genome assembly GCA_029974695.1 of Syntrophobacteraceae bacterium. GTDB lineage: Bacteria > Desulfobacterota > Syntrophobacteria > Syntrophobacterales > Syntrophobacteraceae > JAGPLX01. The sequence goes on from JARKQW010000070.1 coordinate 292, forward strand.
ACGCCCGCCCCTCTTCCCGTGAAGGTACTTCTCGAAGGCGCCTTCCACCCCGAACTTGCCGATATCCTCCCCGGGATAGTATCCCGAGTAGGTCCCGCTTTTCAGTTCCGCCTCGGTGATCTCGCTCAGGTACCCGATCAGATGGGCGGCGGTCCCGTTCCATCGGTACTCTCTCTTGGGTTCCAGCTGGATGGACACTCCCGGCAACCGGATTCGCCGGGCCTCGATTTGAGCCAGGCAGTCCCGATCCAGGTCCGCCAGGAGACGAACGGGCAGAAACTTGGGCACGGACTTGTGGGCTTCCAGGATGCCGAAAAACTCTTCCGGGCTCCGATTGCACAGACCGGCAAGCGTTCGAATGGTTTGGTCCAGATCCCTAACGTCCTCCCGAATGATCTGCAGATGGTAGGCAGGCCGGTTTTCCACCAGGGGAGTGCCGTTACGATCGAAGATGATTCCCCGGGGAGACGAAATGTCCTCCAGCCGGATGCGGTTGTTTTCGGATTGGTAGCGGTACTTGGCCCCTTCCACCAACTGCAGATGCCACAACCGGAGGCCGTAGACGACGAACATAAGGAGCATCAGCCCGATGAGGAGCAAATACTGTCGCTGAAATAGGTCCGTCTCGGCCATCTCCCAGTTCACCAGGAGCAGGTGATTCCCCTTGGCTCTCTTGCTCTCTTTTTCCCGGGCGCGATTCTCCCGGTTGCGACGCAGGAGCAATGACCTCAAAGCTTTCCTCTCCTGCCTCTCTTCAATTCGAGGCCCGATCTTTCCAGACGGGAAAGATGATCAGGGGCGACAGGATCATCGTCAACACAAAACGCCCGACCAGGTCTCTCCCGGCAGAGGCGCCCAGCAGGGAACCCGCAGGTTCCAGAAACAGGAACAACCCCAGAACCAGGGACTGGCCGAGACTGCACAGCCCCACGAAGAACATGTGGTATAAGGGGTTCTGAAATTCGAATTTCTCGGCGGCGATGTGGACCAGGCACACCGACACCACGTAGGACCCCACATGATAGCCCCAGAGTTTCCCCGAGAGGGTATCGGCCATGAACCCCCAGAGGATGGCCCACCCCAGGCTCGCCACCGGCGGCCACCACACCGCCACGGGGAGCATCATGGGAAGCAGAAGGTCCGGTTTCAAGGCCGCAGAGGCCGTTCGAGACGCCCAAACCGCCTGGAAAACCAGCAAGAGAAGGGAGTAGAGGGTCACTTTGAGAAAGGATTGCCACTGCACAAAGGATCGATCCTCACCCAGGCCGTTCGTCGTATTCACCGGTGCTCCCAACTAGTTGCCCAGAAGGTTTTCAGGCAAAATCGCGCCTCGCTTTAAGAGAAGCACCTCTTCGAGAGCGCTCAGCCGCACGAGAGGCTTGACTTCCACCTTTTGGAAGAGGTCCACGGGATCTTTGAAGGTCCCCTGCACTATGCCCAACCGAAGTCCCTTGGGGAAGATTCCGTCTTTCCCCGAGGAAATGATCAGGTCCCCGACCTGGACATCCAGGTTGCTGCGCACGAATTTCAGCACACAGCCGTTTGCATCCTTCCCGACCAGAATGCCTCGGACCCGATTTCTCTGGATCAGGGCATCCACGGAACTCCCCGGATCCGTGATCAAAAGAATCCGGCTGTAGCGGTCGGAAATGTCCAGGGTACGCCCGACGACTCCCTCGTCGCTCACCACGGCCATATCAGGCTCGATATTATCCCTGAAGCCCTTATCTACAATGACCGTCTGGAACCAGCCGGTCAAATCATGAAGGACCACTTGAGCCGCGATCATTTCCGCCTGGGTCGTACTCTTGAAATCCAGGAGGCGCCTTAGGCGGAGATTTTCCACATAGGCTTCCCGATAATGGGTGATCTCCTCTTCCAGGGAAGCCACGCGACTTCGAAGCTGCTCGTTTTCCCGGCGGGTCTGCCGCAGCCAGACGTATTCTTTGATGGTCTCTTCCGTTGAAATGAACACATTTCGGAGGGCCTTGATCAGGGGGGCCGTGGTTTCGATCACCACTCGCTGGAAAACGTCCATCCGTTCGGGAGGGCGGAAATTCAATGAGAAAATGTAAAAGAAGACCCCCAGGAAAATTACGATCAGAATCGTCCCGCGAAGGCGGCGCAGCCAAGCCATCATAAACCCCAAACCCCGTCAGCCGCTTTGTCCGCAGACCGGCCGGGCCGTCGTTCGTCCAGGTCCCAGTACGGGCTCAGGCGAGAACGTCCTTCAAAATGTCGATCTCTTCCAGCGCCTTGCCTGAACCGAGCACCACGGTCGACAGCGGGTCTTCCGTGAGCGTAATGGGCAAGCCTGTCTCCAGCCTCAACAGGTGGTCCAGATTCCTGAGCAGCGCTCCTCCCCCCGTGAGCACGATCCCGCGATCCACGATGTCTGCCGCAAGCTCCGGGGGAGTCTGTTCCAGGGCAATCTTTATGGTTTCGACGATGGAGTCGATTTGTTCCTGAATGGATTCTCGGATCTCGTCCGAGTTGATCTCCACGGTCTTGGGAATCCCGCTGACCAGGTCCCGACCTTTGATCATCATCGTTTCCGCTTCACCGATGGGGTAGGCATTGCCGATGGCGGTTTTGACCTGCTCCGCCGTGCGCTCGCCGATCAGCAGATTATACTTGCGCTTGATATGTTGGAGAACGGCCAAATCCATCTTGTCCCCCCCCACCCGGATCGACCGGCTGTACACGATTCCCGCCAGCGAGATCACGGCGACTTCGGTGGTGCCTCCCCCGATATCCACTACCATATTGCATACGGGTTCCGTGATGGGGAGACCGGCGCCAATGGCCGCCGCCATAGGTTCCTCGATGAGGTAGACTTCCCGTGCGCCGGCGGATTCCGCCGATTCACGCACGGCCCTGCGCTCCACCTGGGTCACCCCCGACGGGATGGCCACGATGATCCTGGGACGCACCAGGTTTCTCCGGTTGTGGACCTTCTGAATGAAGTAGCGAAGCATGGCTTCGGCCACCTCAAAATCGGCGATGACCCCGTCTTTCATGGGTCGAATGGCGACAATATTGCCGGGGGTCTTTCCCAGCATGAGTTTCGCATCTTTTCCGACGGCCACCACCCGATTGGCCCCCCGTTCATCCTTGCGAACCGCAACGACCGAGGGTTCACACAACACGATTCCCTTGCCTCGAACATATACCAGGGTATTCGCCGTACCCAGGTCGATAGCCAAGTCATTGGAGATCCAGCCAAAAATTCGGTCTAAGAACATCCGCGTCCCGTCTCCTTTCCCTTGATTGCCGCAAAGGCTTCATTTCATAGCATGCCAGGTCCCGATCTTCAATAGATTAGACGAACAAAGGAAGCGATCCCGGAAGCAGCGTTTTCAGCCGGGCGAACGCACCCGGCACCTGCGGGAAGGCTCGGCGGATCCAACCCTTCCCCCCGGCCGGTTCCCGAACGGGTTCCGTCGGCAAGATTTCCATCCTGTCCCGGCAGAGCGGCCGCAAACAACCTCGCCGGACGATCCCCCTCCCCTCCGCCCGACCCGCTTTCCAAAGGGGGGGTCGGGGTCTGCCCGCTCTGCGCAGAGGTGATGGCCTGACCCAACCCCCTTTCCAGAGGGGTCGGACTTCGGGGGACCCTTTTGGAGCCGAGAAGCAGGGAACAAGCGTGTGTGCCGCGATGCCTTTTGCTTCTTGACAGTCATGGGCGGATTCGATTATAGAGGTTCGTTTGTATTTAATAGTGGCAAAGGCTCACCTGAACTCCCAAGAGTCCGGTGCCGGTCGTCCGAACCCCCGGGTTGGTCCCCTTTTCCCGGGAGCCAACTTTGTATTATTCCAAGTATGAGGGTAAGTGCAATGAAAAGGACCTTCCAGCCCAGCAATCTCAAGCGAAAGAGGACCCACGGCTTCCTGGCGCGCATGGCCACCCAAGGAGGAAGAAAGGTGATCCAGCGGCGACGGGCCAGAGGGCGCAAGCGGTTGAGCCCGTAGCCCTCATCACCGGGGTCGTTGAGGCACCGGATTTCCCCATTTGATGAGGTTCCTGGGGATGGGCAATTATCCATATCGTCCCTGTGAGCGAATGAGGTCTTCCAAAGACTACCGGCAGGCAAAACGCACGGGGAAACGGGTTCGGACGGCCCACTTTACCATCAATTGGCGCCCCAACAACCTCCCCCATCACCGCCTGGGCATGGTGGTGCAGAAGCGATTCTGGGGCGCCGTTCAGAGGAATCGCATCAAGAGGCGGCTCAGGGAATGGTTTCGATTGCACAAACATGAGATCCCCCCGCCCGGCAAGGACATCGTGTTCGTTGCCGGACCGGGCGTGGAAACCATGCTTCCCGAAGGTATCGCCCGAGAATTGGCCGAAGTTTTGACCAAGTAGCAAGACGAGAACCGCTTGATGATTCGTTCCTTCTTTCTTCTTGCCATACGCAGCTACCAAACCCTTCTTTCCCCATGGATGGGTCCCTGCTGCCGCTTTGTTCCGACCTGTTCCCAATACACCTATGAGGCCGTACAGTTGCACGGGCCGTGGAAGGGTTGCCTCCTGGGCCTTGGGCGAATTGCGCGCTGTCACCCCTTTCATCCGGGAGGATACGACCCGGTCGATCCCCCTTCTACAACGGATGTCCCCACAAAGTGGAGCTTTCTTAGATGGAAAAACGGGCCATAATTGCGTTTGTACTATCCCTCCTCGTCCTGGTTTTTTGGGACTACTATTTCGGGCTCTTCCGAGCTCCGGATACCAAGCCGCCCCAGGAGTCGGCCCCCTCGGGTCCCGTGTCCCAAGCCCCCCGACCCACACCGAAGCTCCCCGACACGGTGGTCCCCAAGGTCCTTCCCCGGGGCCAGGTAAAGCTGGATCAACATTTCCCCAGTTGGACCGTCGACGCTCCCCTGTTTTCGACCCAGTTGCTGGCCCCCGGCGCACGAATCCATTCGGTAAGCCTGAAAAAGTACCGACGGGAGGTGAACCCGGATTCGCCCCCCATGCAAATCGTCACCACCCAGCCCACGGGATACCTTCCCATGGCGGTGGACCTGATGAACCACTCCGATTGGTCGTTGGCCACCCGACCTTTTTCATCCCCGGCGCCGGAGCAAATCCGGCTGACCCCGGAAAACCCTTCCCAGGTCCTGGCCCTCCAAACGGAAATCCCGGGCGAGGTAAGAGTGACAAAGAGCTACACCTTTTCGGCGGATGCCTATTTCGTCGATGTGGAGATACAGCTGGAAAACCTTTCGGAAAAGACCCTCTCGGACCAAATGGGGATCAGCTTCTACTTTCAGCCGTATTCCCCCCTGGCCTCGGAAAGTTCCTACAACCCGTCACAGCTGTCCTCCCACGAGAAAGGAAAGATCGCCAATCACAGTCTGAGCGATCTGGAGAAAAAGGAGCTGGTCCTCAAAGGACCCATCGACTGGGTCGGGTATGAAAACAACTATTTCATTCAGGCGGTGCTCCCTGTCGAGAAGCAGGGCTACCAGGTGGTTGCGAGGGTTTTGGACCCCAAGGAGGGCCTCTTGCAGCTGGTCTACCTGACGGAGCCGTTTCAGATCGAAGGGGGGCAGGCAAGAAAGATCCCCTTGCGGATCTACCTGGGTCCCAAGGAACTGACCCAACTGGGCAAAGCGGAACACCAGCTTTCCGCGTCCGTGGATTACGGCTGGTTCACTTTCCTGGCCAAGCCCCTTCTCCTTGGCATGAACTGGGTCTTCCAATACACCCACAACTACGGGATTGCCATCATCCTGCTCACCATCGTCATCAAGGTCATCTTCTGGCCCTTGACCCAGAAGAGCTTCGAATCCATGCAAACCATGAAGAAGATCCAACCCAAGATCACCCAGATCCGGGAGAAGTACAAGAACGACAAGGAAAAGCTAAACCAGGAGCTCATGGCGGTTTATCGCACCTACAAGGTCAATCCGCTGGGCGGGTGTCTTCCCATGCTTCTGCAAATCCCGGTCTTCTTCGCCCTGTATCGGATGCTCAACGCAGCCATCGATCTCCGTCACGAGCCCTTCATGCTCTGGATCAACGACTTGACCGCGCCGGACCGCCTCCACATCGGCATTCCCATCCCCTACCTGGACGGCGTCCCCGTTCTCACGATCCTCATGGGAATCTCCATGTTCGTTCAACAGAAGATGACTCCCGCCACCGGCGACCCTCGCCAGGACAAGCTGATGCTACTCATGCCGGTGGTATTCACCGTTTTCTTTGTCAACTTTCCCTCGGGTCTTGTGTTATATTGGCTTGTGAACAACATTCTGTCGATCGTCCAACAATACTGGATCAACCACAAAGCATGATCGACGCCCCATCTCCTCGATTCCGTCGCATAATGACCGACTCGATCCGAGAAATTATGGAGGAGAGCATGCCAACCCTGGAAATAGAAGAGAAATCCGTCGAGGATGCCATTGCCCTGGCATGTGAAAGACTCAAGCTTCCTCGTGAGAAGCTCGAAATCGAGGTCCTTTCCAAAGGATCTTCCGGAATCTACGGCATAGTCGGTGCCAAGAAGGCAAAAATTCGGGTCACCTCCAAGGTGACG
>JARKQW010000089.1 GCA_029974695.1 Syntrophobacteraceae bacterium
GGCTCGAAAACCCGACGGCCCGGCCGAATCCCCGTGTCCTGCAATGTGCCGGAAATGCCGGGTTAGGGGCAGGGAGAGAAAAGGATGGAAAAGAGAATTCTGCTGACGATAGACGGTTCGGAGAAAGGATTCAAGGCAGTCTCCATCGTTGGGGATCTGCTCAAAGAACAGACGGGGTACCGCCTGGTGCTCTACCATTGCGTCCAACAGCTCGCCCGGTTTTACCCGGGAGAACTCTGTGAGGTGGAACAGTCCTGCAGGCTTCCGTTGAGCGACCAGGAAAAGGTGGGATGTGCCGTCCTGGATGAATCCAAGAGGCTTCTCGTTGGGGCAGGTTTCCCGGCGGATCGAATCGACACAAAGCTCAAGATGGACAGCACGGACCCGGCCTTGGATATCCTCCGCGAAGCGGAAGGAGAGAAGATCCGCACCATCGCTTTGGGCAGGCGAGGCAGGGGGCAGTTGGAAACCCTACTCCTGGGCGGCGTTACCAGCAAGGTCGCTCAATACGCCCGGTACCGAACCGTATGGATTGTGGACACTCCGGTTTTTCAGACGCGAAAAGTCCTCGTGGCCCTGGAAGGAGCCTCCGATGCGCGAACCCTCACGCCCTACGCAGCCGAATATCTCGCCCCCATTTCGGACCTGCATTTCACCTTCCTGCACTTGATGCCTCCCGTTCCTCCCACTTTCTGGGACGACGGCCATATCCTGGATCCCTCCGAAAGAAAGGATCGCCAGGCGCGGATCGAAAAATGGAGGTCCGACTGGATCGAGCAGGCGGAGGAATTCCTGGAAGAAGCCCGGGGACAGATCGCCGGGTGCGGCGTTCCCCGGGAACGGATTCGAACCCACGTGCTGCCCACCAAACAGGGGATCGCCCGGGATCTGCTCACGGAAATTGCCGAGCACCAATACCAGGTCGTGGTGATGGGAAAAAGGAGCTTTCACGAAAGAAAGCCGTTCCTGTTGGGCAGTCACGCCAACAAAGTGATGCAAAACGTTCAGGGGGCCGTCCTTTGTCTTGTGGACGCCCAGTAAAGGCCTTTCTCCTTCGTCCTGAAAGGGGAAAAACGGAAAGACCGAGTCCTCCGACGACCTCGTCCGGGCGCTCTCAAAGGCTTTCCACATTTTTGTACTGGCGGTAGAGGAGGACTGCCCCCCAGAGGAAGGTCACCAGCATCAAGGCAATTCCCAGAGAGTAGACCGTGCGGGCAATGGCGTGGGCGTGGGGCAGCAGGCCCAATCTTCCCAGAAGGTTGTTCCAGTCGTGAAACCCCGGTGCCTCTCTTCCCGTTACTCCCCCCAGGAGGATCAAGACCTGAGCCCGGGCATCGTTGATGTAGGGGGCCGAGTCCATGAGGCTTTCCGCGGTCCACCACAAGGCCGCGGATGCGCCGAAAGGGTCCCTCGTGCCGAAAAGGAGCGCCCCAAAACATACCAGGGGCATGATCAGTTGCCCGAGAAACCCTCCCAGAACTCCCATGAATTCCCCAAGAAAAGAGAAAATGACGTGGCCCGCTTCGTGAAAAGGCAGGTTGACGGCGTGGAGGAAAGAGCTCCCCACGTAATTGGATTCCATGGGGGTCAGGATGAACTTCCAGCCCCAGAAGAACAGCAGCAGATAAACCAGGATCCTTCCCACCAGATGAAAGGGATTGACCCGGGGCTCTACGAAAAGAACGTACTCCTTGAGACTGTTCCAAAGCCCTCCGGTCTCTTGCGCATCCGGGTCGCCGAGTGCCGCCGTTTCCGAATGTCCGTCCCTTTCCCGGGACTCGAGATAAGCCCGGTATTTTTCAAAAACAATCCCGCACCGGGAGCATTCGGGACTTTCATCCCGCTGGTCGGCCCCGCACTTGGGACATTTCAACTCCCGCCCCCCTTTTGGCCGGTCTCCCCAAATAATTCCGCAGCCATTTCCCGCAGCTTGAATTTTTGGATCTTCCCGCTGGCTGTCATGGGGTAGCTCTTGACGAAGGCAACGTACTTGGGGATTTTGTATCGAGCGATTTTGCCCCGGCAGAAATCCCGGATGTCCTCGGGAGTGAGATCAAATCCTTCCCGCAGAACGACGAAGGCCCCGACCTCCTCCCCGTAGACCCGGCTGGGGACTCCCACCACCTGTACGTCGAGGATTCCCGGCATCTTGTAGAGAAATTCCTCGATTTCCCGGGGATAGATGTTCTCGCCGCCTCGAATGATCATGTCCTTGTACCGACCGGTGATGGAAATGTATCCGTCTTCGTCCATGACGGCCAGATCCCCCGAGTGGAGCCAGCCTTCGGCGTCGATGGCCTGGGCGGTGGCTTCGGGCATGTTGTAGTAGCCCTTCATGACATTGTAGCCGCGACAGCACAGCTCCCCCTGAACGCCGATGCCCACGGGAACATTGGTTTCGGGGTCCACAAGCCTCACCTCGATCTCCGGCATGGGACGTCCCACGGTTTCCACCCGCTTCCGAAGGTCGTCGTGCACCCGCGTTTGGGTCACGACGGGGGAAGCTTCCGTCAGCCCGTAGCAGATGGTGATCTCCTTCATATTCATCTTGTCCATGACCCTCCTCATGACTTCCGCCGGACAAGGCGATCCTGCCATGATGCCGGTTCGCAGGCTGCTGTAGTCAAACTTGTTGAACAGCTTGTGATCCAGAACGGCGATGAACATGGTGGGGACCCCGTTCATAGCGGTGCACTTCTCCATCTCCACCGAAGCCATGACCTGCACGGGATCGAAGGTCTCCAGGATCACAAGGGTGGAACAGTGGGAGACCGCTGCCAGGACTACCAGAACACAGCCGAAGCAGTGGAATAACGGTACGGGAAGACAGACTCGATCCCGGGGACCCAGGGCCTGGTTCTCCCCGATCCAGTACCCGTTGTTCCCGATGTTGTAATGAGTAAGCATCACGCCCTTGGGGAAACCGGTGGTGCCGGAGGTATACTGCATGTTCACCACGTCGTGGGTGTCCAGGAGTGACTGGCGAGCCAGGTACTCCTCGTCGCCGACCATGCTGCTCAGGGCCAACACCTCGGCAATGGAGTACATCCCCCGATGCTTTTCGTGTCCCAGGAAGAAGACTCGCTTGAGGTGCGGAAAGTTGGGGCTTTTCAGGTAACCGCGCTGATGGGTCTTCAACTCGGGAACCAGTTCGTAGAGCGTCTGGAGATAGTCCGTATCCCGGTACCCGTCGATGATGAATATGTTTTCGCTTTCGGACTGACCCAAGAGATAAGCCAGTTCCGTGATCTTATAGAGGGTGTTTACCGTAACGAGAATGGCCCCGATCTTGGCCGAGGCGAACTGGAGCACCACCCAGTAGGGAACATTGGTGGCCCATATGGCAATCTTCTCCCCCTTTTGGACTCCCAAAGCCATGAGACCCTTGGCAAGACGGTCCACGAGATTTCCAAATTCCCGGTAGGTGAGGCGAAAATTGCGGTCCGTGTAAACCACGGCGTCGTTGTCCGGGTAGGCTGCGATGGCCCGATCGAGGATCTGACCCAGGGTTAAGGGAAACAAAGCGGGTTGGTCCATGGTAACCTCACGTGTTCGTTATTCGGGAAAGTAGAGCACCGCGTAGATTTCTGCCTTGTGATCGCCTTTACAGCTCAGATAGTGAGGAACGACGGAATTGTAATAGATACTGTCCCCCTTCTTCAGAACATGGGTTTCCTGCCCGTAAATCACCTCGATCTCCCCCGAAAGGACCACAATGAATTCTTCTCCTTCGTGAGAAGAAAGCTTCTTTTCGGTGGCCGATTCCGGCAAGACCTCGATAAAGAACGGCTCCATGTGCCGGTCGCTTTTTCCCCGCCCCAAAGAATAAAACCTCAAGGCCACGGGTCTTCCCTTCCTCGTGAGCATGCTGAGCTCTTCTTTCCGGTCTTCCAGGCGAACGATGAGGGGGTCGTCGGTGAGTTGATCGTCCAGAAAGGTTCCCAGACGGATTCCCAGAGTCCTGGCGATTTTGAGCAAAGGCCCCAGGGACGGATATACGTTCTCCTGTTCCACCGCTTCGACAAAGCGGTTATCCAGACCCGTGCGGTCCGCCAACTCCTCCAAGCTCATCCCTCTCTGTTCACGAAAACCTCGAATTCGTGCGCCGATGTTTTCCCTGCTCACTGCTGCCTCTCCTCATCATGGGTTGTCTGGGACATTTTCCGGAGAATTCCCGCTCGTTTTCAATCACAGCACGGCGCCGTCCCGCCGGGGGCAAGACGAGTCATGAAAATGGGTGGTTGGTGTCGGAACTTGAAACGAGAAGCGACGATCTGCGAGGGAACACCGGCGGACTTCTTTGGGCTCCAAATGTTGGACCCTCCCCCTGCTCCGGCGCGAAGCCCCGCATCACAGGCCGGATTCCCAATGTCCTGCGACTGCGGAATCAACCTGTATGGGCTTTATAGCTTGGTTGGCGAGATTCCGAAAGGGCAAAATGAGGCGCTGCGTCCCCGAGGGGGACTCCGGCCGCCGAGAGTCTTCCGTAACCGATTGCTTCCCCGTAGGGGCCAAGACGGATCGAGGGCCGCAGCATCAGGTCCCCCGCCGTCCACCCCGGCGACCGGAGGTGAGGGAAAAGGCCTCCCGAAGGAAGTGCGGAGCGCATTCCGGGGGGGGAGCAAAGCTCTGCCGCGACACCGGTGCAACGGAGAGATGGGGCCACCGCCTCGAAAACATGAAGATTTTGCCGGGGCCCGGCCATGGGCTTACCCTACGGGGGCACGGCAGTCTTTCGAAGACCAGGATGCGACTCCGTTATTGAAGGGCCTCCAACTTCTTGTAGTCGATGGCGGACGCATAATCCGCGAGATCCTTTTCCGTTACTTCGCTTCCTTCCACCGTAACCAATATACGGTTGGCCACAATGAGGTTGATCTCGCCCCGTTGATTGCCGTCCTTGAATTTCACCACCGCCTTCCGACCGCCGATTTTCTTCATGGTTCCTCCATCGGAGGTGGCGAGGAGAGGGTTGGTGAGCATCATCATCATGCTTTGGACCAGGGGGGAATCGGTCACGATCTTCACGGTGACTCTCGAGGACCCTTTCCGGTAATCCCGTTCCACCGAAACCATCCCACCAAACATTGCCTGGCCTAGGGCCTGCTTCTTCACCTCGCCGGCCTTCCAACCCGTCAGGGGAGCAGGAAGGAACGCCTCGAGATCACTGCTTTTCTTCTGCCGGATGAGCTGTGATGCGTAGTTGAGATTGTTTTCGGCCTCGGTGAAATCCCCCTTCTTGTAGCTGTCCATGGCCTGTTGGATGGAATCGATCACTTCGTCCGCCCGGACGCTCCCGCCCGGGATGACCAGGCAGAAGCCCAGGGCAAACATCATGCATACGCACAAACCTGGGAATCGAATGAAAGGCATGACGGTCTCCTTAACGATGGAAAACCGGTTTCCTGCCGTGCCCATGAAACCGTCCCCGTGAATGGGACGGTGGGAAAGCCGCACGGAAAACCCCTCGGGGAAAGCGAGGGAAAGCATGACGGATGAAAAGGTTTTACGGGCGCCGCATCCCGGGTCCGCCAGCTCCTCCCCCCATGGCCTGCTTGGTGTAGCCTCGGGGCAGATCGAAGGTTCCTTGGGGCGCCTTTGCATCCTTGAACTCCAGGAGCTCCTGGGATGATTTCATGGTGCTGTTCATCACCTTCGTCGTGGTGGTGGTCAAGACCGGGACTCCGCGGATCTTTTTCATTTCCTCGGCCAGGTTGTTGAAGTTTTTCCCCATGCCCGGCTGCATGGCCAACATGGCCGCGCTGAAACGGGCATAGAGGCTGTAGTCCACCTTGAGGTCTTCGGTGGCCCAGATTTCCGAGGTCATGGGACCCATCATGGTGTTGACCGTCTGGAGGTATTTCTTGCAGTTCCAATTGCCGATCTTCTTCTTTTCCCCCGTTTCGACGACCGTCACCTCCATCTTCATCATTCCCCGGGCCATATTCATGAGCTGCTGTTTTTCCTCCGGGGTCATGTCTTCATCGTCCCCCATGGCTTCGGCGGCCATCTTGCCGGGATCCATGGGAACTTCCTGGTAGGTCTTCCGGGCGTGGTCGATCAGGTAGACCGTTTGTTTATCCAGGAGGATAAGGACGGAGTGCTTGTCGTCGTCGCTGCGCAGCTTGTCTGCCGACATCCAGAGGGTCTGGACGGTGTCTTTGGGGGGCTGGGTTTGGCCCATCATGGTGAAGCCGTCCGTGTGCTGCTTCTGTTTCATGAATATGTCGGCCAGGGCAGGATCGGCCAGGGCCCACGCAAGAACGAACATTCCCAAAAGGGTCATGAAACCTCGAAATCGCTGTTTTCTCATAAGATCTCCTCGTTACCGGTCCGGTGGTTGACTGGATTCTCCGCAACAACGGGGGTGGTTGACGGGCAAAAGGTTCGTCT
>JARKQW010000090.1 GCA_029974695.1 Syntrophobacteraceae bacterium
TCGTCTGCTTTTTGCGGGAACCGGGGATGTTGGGCCGGGAGGTGCTCACGCTGGGTCATCGCTGCCGGACCCACCTGCTGCGTTCCCGGTGGGACCCCCTGGGTGTGCTCAAAACGGCCCGTCTCTTCCGAGAGGAAAAGACCGACCTGCTCTTTCTCATCAATCACCGCAACGCCCTGTTTCATGGAGTCCTGGGGGCAAAGATCGCGGGGGTCCCTGCCATCGTTAACTGGGAAAACGAGACGTTCAAGACCTACTCGTTCAACTTTCTAACGGTTCTCAATCATCGCCTGCTCCACCTGGGGGTGGACGAAGTGGTGGCCGCAGCCATGGGACACGCGGATTACCTCGTTGCACACGAGAAGGTCCCCCGTCGGAAGGTGACCACCATTTACAATTGCGTGGATCCCGCCAAGTTCCGGTCGAACCTGTCCCGGGCCGAGGCAAGAATACGGCTGGGGATACCCGTCGACTCGCCGGTGGTCAGCGTCATCGGGGTGTTGCGTCCCGACAAGAACCACCGCATGTTCCTGGAAGCCGCCCGAAGGGTCCTCGATGAGATTCCCGCGGCCCGGTTCCTGATCATTGGGGACGGCCCGGAAAGAAAGGGCCTCGAGGAGGAAGCCGGGAGGCTGGAAATCGCGGGCGCCGTTCATTTCCTGGGATTTCGGCGGGACCTGGGGGACCTGCTGGCCGCCGTGGACGTCAACGCCCTCTCTTCCAAGCCCGAGCAGGAAACCCTTTCGGTGGCGGTGGTGGAAGCCATGTCCGCGGGCATTCCCATCGTCTCCACGGACGTGGGCTTCATGAACGAGGTGGTGATCCCGGAAAAGACCGGGTACCTGGTACCGGTGGGCGACGCTTCTTCCCTGGCATCCGGGATTCTTGCCCTGCTGCGAGACGATGCCCGGAGGCTTCGGATGGGACGGGAAGCCCAACGCCTGGTGGAGGAGCAGCTCAGCGTTCAGCGGATGAGCGCCGAGTTCGAGCGGCTCCTCTTACGGACCTATCATCGCAAGTGCCGATCCCACACAACCAACGGGGAGCCAATACGCGTATGAAAAGAAAAATGTTGATCACGGGCGGGGCCGGGTTCATCGGGTTTCATTCCACCCGCTTCTTTTCCCGGAACGGATGGCAGGTGGCGGTGGTGGACAACTTGTCCCGCAAGGGAAGCCCCTACAACCTCGAGTGCCTGCGAAGCCGTGCAACCTTCACCCATTACCCGACGGACGTTCGGGATTACCCGGGCATGAAAGAGGTCTTTCGGAAAGAGGGGCCCTTCGATGCCGTCCTTCACCTGGCGGCCCAGGTGGCCGTGACCACTTCGGTGGTCAATCCGCGACACGACTTCGAGGTGAACGCTTTGGGCACCCTGAACCTTCTCGAGTGCGTGAGGGAGCACAGCCCTTCCGGGTTGTTCCTCTACGCATCCACCAACAAAGTGTACGGAAAGCTCGAGGACCTTCCCCTGGTCGGTACGGACAGTCGATACTGCTTCGAGGATACTGAGGGAGTCGACGAAAACCGTTCCCTGGATTTTCACTCCCCCTACGGCTGTTCCAAGGGCTGTGCGGACCAGTATGTCCGGGATTACGCGCGGATCTACGGACTACACACCGTAAACTTCCGACAGTCCTGTATCTACGGGGACCAGCAGCTGGGGGTGGAAGACCAGGGATGGGTGGCGTGGTTCATCATTGCCGGGACCCTGGGGCTGCCGGTGACCGTCTACGGCGACGGCAAACAGTTGCGGGACCTCCTGTGGATCGACGACCTGGTGCGGCTCTACGCCCTGGCCTGCGACAACGGACGCCGGCTCAGGGGAGGCATCTACAATATCGGGGGCGGATACGCCAATACCCTCTCCCTCCGGGAGCTCCTGGCCTTCCTGGACCGCCGGGGAGTTTCCCTGCAATACGGCCATGGAGACTGGAGGCCAGGGGACCAGAGGGTCTTTGTCAGCGACAACAGGAAAGCGGAGCGGGAGCTTGGCTGGAAACCCGTGGTGGGCGTCGAGGAGGGTCTCGATCGGCTCATCGAGTGGGTGCGGGAAAACCGGCCCATGCTCCGGGGGATGCTCGCCGCAAAGATGCCTGGAGGAAGCGGTGCTGCTCGATAAGCGACTCCTTCTTCTTATCAACTGGGAAGAAGAGGGCCGGTGGGACCTCTACCGGTCCATCCGGGATCGGTGGAAGCGGGTCATCATCCTTCAACCCTACCGGGTGCCGTGTCCCGGCTATGGGACTTTCAACCGCTTTTCGACCTGGGCCTCGGAGATGTATCTTCCCTTTCTCGCCCTATGCAAGCGAAGACAGGCCGACGTAGTCGTCTCGTGGTCCATGAGAATGGGAGTCTGCTACGGGATTCTCAACCGGCTGTTTCCCGGGGGAAACCGTTGCAGGCATGTGCTGTACGATTTTCACATCAACCTTCGGAAGAAGGGCGCGGGGTATCGGCGGAAGCTGCGGCTCCTGAGGTTCGCCCTGGGAGGAATCGACTTTTTCCTCTGCACGTCCAACCGCGAAGCGGACCTGTATTCGCATCTCTTCCGGGTCCCCCGGGAGCGAATCCGCTTCTTTCCCATGACGCCGCCCCGGCATTACCTGGACGCCTACGATTTTCCACGGAAAGATTACGTGCTTTCTTACGGAAACAGCGATCGGGATTATGACTCCCTGGTGACGGCGGCGAAGGAAAGCGGACTTCCCACGGTAATCCTGACCCAGACCTATCGTTTCTTCAGTCCCCTGCCCTCCAACGTGAGGGTCATCCGGGAGAGGACCGTGGGACTGGATCTCATCCGCCTCATTGCATCGGCCAGGTTGGTGGTGCTTCCCCTGCGGGACGCCATGGTGTCTGCGGGGCAGACGGCCATGCTCGAAACCATGGCCCTGGGCCGTCCCCTCATCGTTTCCGCCAACCCGGCTACGGCGGAATACGCCCAACACGGCCGGGACGCCCTCTTTTTTGAACCCGGGGACGCAAGGGCCCTCAAGGAACGAATGCTTTTCCTGTGGGAGCATCCCGGGGAGGCCGAGCGGTTGGGTGCTCGGGCAAGGGAGTCCGCCCTCGAGTTCCCCAACCGGCAGGTGGCGGTTTTCCTCGATACTCTGGAAAACCTGCTGCTTTAGGACTCAACTCCAGGCTGGAGAGGGCCTCCTTTGCCCCCGCTCGGAAGCCGGTTGGGGTGAGGCAGGTCCCCACTCAAGGATTGGCCGGACCAGGCGCCGAACCCATGAAGGCATGCGCCGCCAACAGCATACAATAGGAGGATTTCCATGATTCAAATTTGGGGTTTTTCTCTTTTGGCCCTCTTGTCGGTCTTCTTCTTCGGGATACCCGGGGCCCACGCCGTTTCCTCGGCCCTGGTCCACGGGAAGAACATGCACTCCGAGGTTTGGCTGGGCATGACCAAGCAGGAGACCATCGATCGAATCGGGGTTCCCAGTCGAATCAAGAGCGAAGGAAGCTGCTTTCACTATGATTCGCTGGATGTGGCCGTCTACTTTGACTCGAGCATGCGGGCCGAGAGGATTTACCTGGGCAGAGAATCCAGGTCCGGCATCACCCGCTTTGCCCCGGGAAGCGTCACCATGGACGACATCTTCGAAACTTTCGGTCCCCCTTCGAGCACCTGGAGGCTCACTTATACCCCTTCTCCCCTGGTACAAAACAGGGCGACGGTCGAGTCCGAATCTTCCATAAAAAAGGGCACGGTTCCCCGGGACCTTCCCCTCGAATATCGCGGACAGCGAGTCTTGTACGAACTGGCTCACGCAGAGGGCCTACTCAAATACAAGTATGTTCTGGACGATGACGGGGTCGCATTTTGGTTTGACCCGTCGAAGACCCTTTACGCCGCCGTTCTCTACCCTTCCGCCACCCGGGACCTGCCCGCCGTTTCCTCGAGCGGTGCCCAGGGGTCGCGGACCGCGGTGGTCTACTTCGACTTCGACAAGTTCAAGGTCAAACCCGCTTATCTGCCGGTGATCCGGGAGTACGCAGGGGAGATGAGACAGCAGCCGGGCGGAGTCCTGCACATCGAAGGGCACACCGATTCCGTGGGATCGGCCCGGTATAACCGGCGGCTCTCGGAAAGGCGGGCTTCCAGCGTCGCCAGGCTCGCCCGGGACCAGGGAGTTTCCAAGGACCGGATCAAGAAGGTCGGATTCGGAGAATCCCGGCCGGCGGCAACCAATGCCAATCCCCAGGGGCGCGCCCAAAACCGCCGGGTGGAGATGCGAATCGAGCCGTCTCCATAGAGAGGGGACGCAGCGGGAGCTCATTCCCCAAGATCAGGAGTGGTTGTGAAGAGGTGTCAAAGATGCGTGCTTCCGGGGACCTATCCGGGGATTGTTTTCAACGAACACGGAGTCTGTAACCGGTGTCTTTCCCATGAACCGTTTCATTGCCTGGGAGAAGACGCTCTCAGGCAGGTCCTGGAATCCTGCCGAAACCGGGGACCGTGGGATTGCCTGGTGCCCATGAGCGGAGGAAGCGACTCCACCTATGTCGCTTACCGCCTGGTTCGCGATTACGGCATGAAGGTCCTCGGGTATCACTACGACAATCATTTCATAGCCCCCATCGCCCGGGGAAACCTGGCTCGGATCGAGAACCTGCTGGGGATCGAAATCGTCCGCGAGTCCAGTCGTCTCGACACCCGATTGAAGCGCCTGTTCATTCGGCTGAATCTTCACAAATCCCCCCTGCACCTGCTTTTCGCCTTTTGTCACGGGTGTCCCGACGCCATCTGGGGCGGGGCCCGAAGGATTGCGCGGCAGAAGCGGATTCCCTTGGTGATTTCGTCGGAAAGCCGGGAGGAAGACGCATCCTACAAGCGCACCCTTTGGGACCGTGTGAAACCCTCCCCCCGAGAAAAGATTCGGTGGGCCGCCCGAATGCCCGCGAATTTTGCCCTGCGCAAGTGCCTGGGTCGCTTGTTGGAATGGCGCTATCCTCGGCCGAAATCATGGAAAAACCCGGAAAAGATCGAGTATTTCGCCTACCGGAAGCAGGATCGGCCCGCAATGCTTTCGGTCCTCACCCGGGAGGTGGGCTGGGAACACCCTTCCGGCAATTACCCTTGGAGGTTCGACTGTCTCATTCACCCGGTGGTGGAGCAAATGACCTTCAACCTCTTAGGCATGACGGAAAAGGACGACCTGTTCAGCGTCCTGATCCGCGAGGGGCAGATGGACCGAAGAGAAGCCCTCACCATCCTGGAATCATGGGAAGGGCGACGGAAGGAGCAACTCCCGTTGATTGAAGGGGTCCTGAAGCGCTTGGGACTCGATGTCGCGGAACGGTCCCGGGTTTTGAGATACTGCGAAAAGGGCATCTGGAGCGGGGCCTGAACCGTTCCGGGATTTCTCGTCCGCCCCCCGGCCCCCGGCCCCCGGCCCTCGACCGGCAAGGGAAACCCCTCAGCCCCGGTCTTTTTCAGATCAACCCAGCTCGTAAATGTCCGGTCTACGGTCCTGGAGGACCCGCATGTTCTTGCGGATCTCGTCCGCAAGATCCGGATCGAAGGTTGCGGTGAGAAGCATCTCTTCGGTTTCTCCGGCCTCCACCACGGTCCTTCCCCACGGATCGACGATCATCGAGGTGCCAAAATAGGTGACGGACCCGCGGGGTCCTATGTCCTCGGACCCCACCTGGTTGACGGCGACCAGGTACATTTGGTTCTCGATGGCCCGGGCCCGCACCAGGATCTTCCAGTGTTCGAGGCGGGGATAAGGAAAGGCCGCGGGACAGAAGACCAGCTTGGCCCCTTTGAGGGCATAGGTCCGGAAGAGCTCCGGGAACCGGATATCGTAACAGACAGCCAGGCCCACCGGGCCCCAGGGGGTCCCCGCCAGGCACGAGGATTCTCCCGGGGCCATGTGCCGATCCTCGTGAAACAGGCTGAAGAGGTGGGTCTTCCGGTAGGTTCCCACCCGATCTCCGCCGGGACCAAAGAGGATGCAGGCATTGGAAACCTTCCCCTCTTCATTCAAGGCGAGCACGGACCCGGTGACCCAGATCCCGTATTTCTCGGCAAGCCTTCCTACCTGTTCTACGATTCGCTCATGGTCTCGAGCCGTGCGTGCATTGCTCTCCCAGTCGAAGCCCGTGGTCCACATTTCCGGAAAGCAGACGACATCGCTCCCCCTCCGAGCGGCCTCGGCGATGAGAGCCTCCCCTTTGGCCAGGTTTTCCCGGGGTTGGGCGCGGAGGACATTCATTTGAGCCAGGGAGACGGTAAGCTTCATGGTATGCTCGGTCCTATCCCTGTCGTTGCGTCATGGGGGCGCATCCTCGACCGACCTCATTTTCCTCACTCCCCGCTGCGCCATTCCCAGGAGATCGGGGTGGGGTCCTGAAGGCTGTCGATGCATGCACCGCAATCGAACACCGCTTTCATGAAATCGGCTCTTTCCTCCCGGGTCATTGCCGAGTCAAATCCTATGCGGATCTTGAGATCTCGAAACCCGGCCCTCCCTCCATGCCCCAGGCCCATGGCCTTGGAGAAATCGATCTCGCCCTCGACCGTCACACGAATGTTGCGCACATCCCGGCCCCTTTGCATCGCCAGGAATTGAACGGTGGAAACGACGCAGCTTCCCAGGGCCGTGGCCAGCAGTTCCGGGGGAGTCGGCGCCGTGTCGTCCGCCCCAAATTCCCGGGGCTGATCCGCGCGAACCACATGGTTGCGCACACGGCATTCCACCCTCCGGTTGCCGGCCTCCCCGGCCTCGACCTCGACGTGATAAATCATGCTGTTCCCCCATGGCCCACCGGCGGGGTTTTCCGGTGAGCAGCCATGATCGGCCTTGAGAAAGGCGATGATGCTTTTCCCGTGCCGACCCGGGCGGTTATCGGCGTCGGCCGCCTCCGCCGCCGTGAGAGAATCCTCCGCCGCCAAAGGCCCCACCGCCCATGCCCCTGGAAAAATCCCTGCTCTCGGAAAAGCCCATGCTCCATCGGCTCTGGGCTCCCCGGGCGCTTGACTCCCGGGCATCCGGCCCGGCTTCCCGAGCGTCGAAGGCCCGCGACTCGCCGGGTTCCCGGCTCCCGTGCTCGGTAGACGCACCCGCCCGTATGAGGTCGCTTTTCTGAGAACTCCGGTCATACCCGCGAAAATCCCGGCTCAAATCCCCGGCGCCGGAGGCACGATCCGCCCGCCCCGCCTCGAGGCCGGCCGATTTGCCCGAGGCCCGGCGAGCGGCGTTTTCCCGGGCGGCACGGGCGTGGTCTGCATCGTGACGCCATACCCGGTTCACTTCGTGGTGACGGTCGTGTTTGTCGTGCTTTCTCACGAACCCGTTGTCCTGGATGACGACTTCTCCCCCCCACCAGTCAAAGCCTCCGTAGAGAACGGACCCGGCAAAGCAGCCGTCGGTCAAGGCGATGCCCCACGGCCCCACCACGTACCCGTTCGGAACCACCACGTAGGGCGGGTGGGCGGGAATCCACCAGGGACCGTAGATGACCACGGGATTGTACACCGGGACGTAGACGACCTGGGAATCCACCGGCTCGATCCGTATTTTGGATTCCTGCGAGGTGATCTTTTGCTCGGGGTTTGTCTCGAGGTTGCCTGCGGCCCGGGCCTTGGAACGAAGCCGCTGAATCGCATCCAGGACGTCGTCTTCCTGGTTCACAAAAGCGTCCCCAACCCG
>JARKQW010000134.1 GCA_029974695.1 Syntrophobacteraceae bacterium
GGCGATGCAGCCTTCGGTCCAGTCTTTGTGTGCGCCTCCTCCGTGAATGAAGATCTTTCCCCCCAGCACCGTGTTCCACGGAGGGGTTGCCTTGTTTTCGAAGGCAAGGAGGATATCGCGAAATTCCAGGGGTGTGATCACCCCGGAGAAGAAGGCTCTCTCCGCGTGCTTTTTATCAGGATAATTCAACCCCAGGGATTTCAGAAATCGGCTGGAGCTGTTCTTCATACAGACAAAGAACTTGCCCTCGGGAGTTCTTCCATCCCCCTCCAGCTGCTTATCCCCCTGGGGGCTGAACCCCAGGCCCACCGGATAATCCCGAACCAGCACCTGGTCTTGAATGATGTAAAGCCGTCGTTTCTCTTTATAAACAAAAACTTCCGGGCTGTTGATGGCGTCCAAGGGGGTGAGGTAATTCACCCTCACGGGAATCGAGTCTAAATTCCCCTCCGAGCCCGCAACCTTTTGAAAGGGTTTCACGCCTTTTTCCGTACGCGCGGAATCCAGAGTGGATCCCGATTTCTGCATGGAACAACCGCTCAGGACGAAAAACAGACCCACCAGACCCCACAGAATGCAGCGTCTACTTGACGAAACACCCATCCTCATCCTCAACGTTCCCCTCTTGCCACAATCCCTTGGTACAAGCGACTTTTCGTATCCGGCTCCCCCTCGACGGAGCCCTTTGAGTGAAGCTTTTATTCTACACGGGATTCCTCGTGGCTTCCACTATTTTTGGACTGATGAAGATCAACATTTCGGTCCTGCGCGTTTCCTCGGATTCCGACTTGAACAGCCGCCCGATGATGGGAATTCTGTGGACCCCCGGGGTGGCCGACCGAGTGTAAGCATCTCGGTTGCGAATCACTCCCCCGATGACCACGATGTTGCCGTCGTCCACCAGCAATTCCGTTGCAATCTTGCGGGTTTCGATCCCCGGCTGGGTCGCCCCCGTGACGCTGGTTGGTTCGTCCTGCTTGGCCTGGATCTCGAGTCTCACTTTCTGGTCGGGGGTGATGTGCGGAGTGACTTGAAGCTCCAAAACGGCGTCCTTGAACTGGGTGGCGGCCACCGCTCCCGATTCGCTCAATTGCAGGTAGGGGATCTGGGTGCCTTGGGTAATGACGGCTTTGACGTTGTTGATGGTCAGGACTCGGGGGGCCGCCATGACCTTGAGCTGGGTGGCGGTTTCGAGGGCCGAAAGCTTCAGGTCCACGTTCACCAGGGTTTCCCCGATCACCTGGGCCCAGGTGAATCCGAAAAGGCTGGATGGAGGACTGTTGACGGCGAAGTTCTGAGTAAACGGAGGAACAGTGCTGGACCGGGTGATATGGCTGGTCTGCAGCTTCCAGTCGATCCCGAGTTCGCGGCTCAGGTCCGAGTTCATGGTCACGATTCGGGCCTCGATCAGCACCTGGGGAGTGGCTTTGTCCAACCGGCCCAGGAGTTCCCTGGCGGCATTGATTCGAGCGGGAAAATCCGAATACAGGATCAGGCTGGTCCGTTCATCGACGGAGATCTTCCCTTTCTCGCTCTTGATTTCGCTGATCTTGGCGGCAATGTCTGCGGGAGAGGCGTAATTGACCGTAAGATAGGCCGTCGAGATTTCGCCCAGGTCTTTGGTCGCTTCAATGAGTTCCTGTTTGGCCTTGAGGCTTTGGGTTTGCTCTTTCCACTCGTCTTTCAGCTTCGCCTGACGGGCGACGCGAATCACGTTTCCCAGTTGTTCCTTCCCCAGGTCGTTCATGGACAGAACCATGTCCAGGACCTGATCCCAGGGGACCTGTTCCACTTTTAGGGTTACCTTCCCCGTCACATCGGGTTCGATGACAATGTTGCTTCCGGTAATGTCCGCAATGAGCCGAAGGACGTTGCGCAGGTCCGCGTCCAGCAGGTCCAGGCTGATGGGTTTTCCGGTGTATCGCTTTCTTAGAGGATCGCCCGTTTCCGGAGTTCCGGGAACCTCGGGCGTCCGAGCCTGCACCTTTGCCGTCTGGGTTTGGGGCTTGGCTGTCTTTCCCGCGGCGGCCTGTGCGGCCGCCTTGCCCCCGGGTTTCACCGCGGACTTCTTGGCTGCCGGATCGGCGGAGGCCGTCCGGGCCGCAGAAACGGTCGCCGGTGCGACCGGGGTCTCCGCCAAATACAGCGTGAGAAGCAGGTCGTTTCCTACATCATTGAGTACATAACGATCCAGGGGACCTTTGAGGGTCCCGATGATTTGAACGCCTTGGGTTGCCTGGGTGTCGGCATAGACCAGTCTGGCTCGTTTGGAAGAAGTCGGCAGGGTCGGCAGGGTCTCCTTCCGGGTAACATCTCCCAGTTCCAGAGCAAATCGGTCGTCCCCCAGGCGTCGGAACTGATAATCGTGGAACGCCCCGTTGCCGGCCAAACGAATGATCGTCTCGTCCGCAAGGTCCTGAACCTGGATTCCCAAAAGACTATCGGTTCGTTTCTGCCCGACCCCCGTCACGACCGCCGCGGACGTGCCCGCCTTCTCCCCCGGGTCCGCTGCTTGAACATCCGCCGCCGCGCCCTTTCCGGTAATTCCCGGAGCCGTGCAACCCGCGCAGCACAGAAGGACTAGGATCGAGCCCATGAACCCCCTCGCAAATCCTCTAAGATCTCGCTTTCTGGCCATCTCTCTCCTCTTTCCTCCCTCCAAAGGGTTTCGGTTCTCTTTTCCGGGACGGATCCCCAAAGGCTGCCTGCATCACTTTTTCTTGGCCGGAGGTGCCGCAGGCGCAGGCTGAGGCGGTTTCTCCACGAAGCGATACGTCACGATGGTGCAGTTCACTTGTAGACGGGCCGAATCTTTCTGCCGGGTCAACGTGACGCTGTCCACCTTGAGGATGCGGTTCAGCTTGCTGATCCTGTCAAAAAAGGTCCCCAGCTCGTGATAGGTCCCGATGAGGTCCAGGCGGACGGGAATCATGGCGTAGAATTCCTTGGCCTGCTCCACCTGTGGCTGAAAAAGAATGTTCTCGAGCCCCACTTGCGCCCCCAACTGAGAAACCTTCTCCAGCAGACCCGGGATCTCTTTCTGATCCGGCAGGAAACTCAGAAGCCGCGTGAATTCCTCTTCGGATTGTTCGAGCTCTTTCTGCAGGGCGGCCACCTGAACCGCGGCCTGTTTCAAGGAATTCAGCTTCTTTTCCTGGTCCGCGATGGCCACACGCAGTCTTTGGGCCTTGTTGATTTGGTCCTGGTACTTGAGGAAGTAAAAGCCCGCCCCCAGGACCAGAAAGGTAGCCGCAACCACCAATCCTTTGTGAAGGGGGGTGAGGGCGGAGAGCTTCTCCAAAAGGGGGCCGACGGGAAGGGTCATCTTTATCATGACGCTTTCGCTTTCAGAAGTTTGTGAACTTCTGAATAAGGATAAAAGCGACAGGTTATCTGGAACTCCCTCAATTTCATCTCACTCTTCATCGTT
>JARKQW010000135.1 GCA_029974695.1 Syntrophobacteraceae bacterium
ATTTCCCTCCTGTTTAGGTAACCTGTTTCGACCTGCATCGAAGCTTAACAGGCTGTCCAAAATTTGGGGGAAAGTATAGCCAAGTGAGACGGTTGATCCACTGTCTCGCGGCGAGGGTCGAACCATAGGATGATCTCTGAATAGTGCGGAAAGCGGAGTATGCACAGGGCACGGAACCGGCCGGACCGCTCACCGACCTCCGCCCGGCCGCCCTTTTCCCCTGCTGCCGAGTTTTCTTTTTGCGAGCGAATATTGTTTTTGTTGATTTGATGTGAATTTGTTACTCTATGTTTGAATTGGCCCAAATGGACGGGGGTGCGGTTCTGCAGCCCCGCATCCTGGTTTCTCTCCCGTAATCCGGCGAAAAAGAGGGGGAAATCAGGGCCGTTCGGGGGAAGCGGCCTGCCTGGCCGGGCATGTTGGGGGCATGCTGCGGGGGCCTTCCCGGGATTCCCCATGAGGTCCTTCCGGGGTCCGTGCGGGATTCCGTAGACTTCTCAACCCATTGACATATCTTGTCCTTTTTGCCGTGTTTGCGGATTGCGGACCCGGTATCTTCCTACTCCGTTCCCGGTTCCTCTTCGATTTGAGTGCCTGAAGATGTCCACGAGCGATCCTTCTTCGTTCGAGAGGGTCGCGCCACCGGCGAACCCCCGGTGCGCTCGCAGCGGCGGTCAAGCTGTCAAGGCAATTTCTCCCGACTGTCGGGTTGTCCGGAAGGAGACGGGCCTATCCCAGGGCGGGAGACCGGTCTTTTCCGGCCCCCGTGGTTTGAGTGAAATCCCGGCAAACAACAAGGCTTTGGGGAGCGGGCCCCCTTTGGCGGGAGGGTCTTTCCCCAGGAGGAGGGGCAACATGAAGCGCTGGATCAATATTTGTTTGGGAAGTTTCGTTTGGTTCCCGGTACTGGTCCTATTATGGGGTAACGCTTTTCCGGTGTGGGCCGAGGGGCGCAGTGAGACCCAGAAGGCGTTGGACGAATATGAGGCGGCAGTGGACGCCCGCCGACAGATGCTCATCGACGAAGCCGGCCGCGAAAAGTACGGGGAGGAAAAATGGGAGGAAATGAAGCGGAACGCCAAGAAGAAGGGCATTCCGTGGTATGTGCTCTATGATACGAACGCAAATGAATACCAGCAGCCGTTCACTCGGCCGGAAAAGATCCTGACGGCGAACAACCTGGCATCGGCGGTGAGCGGAAATCCTTCCAAGTGTTCGGACGCCAAGTGGCAAGTGGGAGTGCTCGCCAATTATCTCCGAAACAACCCCGGCGACTCCGAGGCGGCCGATGCCATGTCAAAACTCCAGGCGGCCATCGCGGCCAATTGCCCCAAGGAACCCCCACCCCCCCCGGAGGATTCTTCTCCGCCCCCCCCGCCTTCCATCTCCTTTGGCGAGGTCACGGGCCAGGCTTTCGATCCCGAGACGGGGGTGCTGACCTACACCGACGGGGAAGGAGTCCACACGGTCAACGTGCCTCCCGGCGTGACCGTCAACCTGGTGGACCCGGAAGGGAACACGACCAAGGTCACCCGGCCTCCCAAGCCTCCCAAGCCTCCCACGGACGACTCGACCGGCGGGGGCAAGGGGACCGGTAGCGGCCCTTCCGGAGGCGGGTCCGGCGGTGGAGGCGGCGGCTGACCGGGCAGCGGCTGACCCAGCAGCTCCGGCACCCCGGGTTCGGGTGCCAAAAAGCAGGCGGAAACCGGTGATTCCCAGGACAAGCAACCCTCCGCCCAAACGGACAAGGACAAGAAGAAAGCCTCGAAAGAGGAGGCGGACAAGGAAGGTCCCAGGGTCTCCAGGAAGGAGAAGCGGTCGGGAAAACCGGGAAAGCGCTCCGGATCGGACGACTCCTCGGACCGTGGGGAAAAGGTTCGTCCCTCCAGGGAAGAGGGCGAGTCCGCCAGGAAGGCGGATCGTGGAGGCCGAGACAAGGAAGATCGATTGGGTCGGGATGAGGACCGCGGCGATCCTTCCCGGCGTTCCTCGATTCGTTCCCCCCGGCGCAAGGGGGAAGACTCGGTCCGGGACGGGGATCACGCGGACCGCAGAGGCCCGGTTCGCCCGTCTCGAGGGGATCGAGCCGGGCGGTCCGTCAGGTCGGACGATGAGCGGGGAGACCGGGCTTCCCGGTCGTCTTCCCGGGACGGGGATGTGAGGTCGCGGGAAGGAGCGGAGGGAAGCAAGCGTCGGGAGAGGGACCGAGCGGTTTCGTCCCGTGAGCGGGACGAGGGTCGACCTTCCCGGGAAATGGAACGGCGCAGGGATTCCCGGCAACGGTATCCGGACCCGTCCCGGGATGCAGGGTCTCGGATGCAGGGGAGGGATCGCGGAAGGGGAGATCGGGCGGGCCTCCGGGAAGATCGCAGAGGGCCTCGATCCTCCCGGATGCAATCGCAGGGTTCCCGGCAGCGGGAAGATCCGCGGGCGGCTCAACCCCGGTCCCGGAGCGGGGCTCAACAGGCGCAGGGAGCTCAGAGGCAGCCGCGTCACCAGCCTTCCCCGGCACAGGTCCGACCCCAGCAGCCGAGGCATCAGCCTTCCCAGGCTCGGCCTCAGCAGCAAGGGCAAGGAGGACAGGGAAAGGGACACAAGAAGCAACGGCAGCAGGGCCCGTAGGGCATCGATGACCCCGGGGGGCTTTCCGGAGGGTGAAAAGGCCAACCGGTCCTCGTGGAGGAGGACCTTGGAGTCGGTTGTGCCCGGAGCCGGGAGACGTCGGTAGGAACGAAGAGCGGTCCTAGTTGATGAAGACCTGGCGGTAGTAGTCCAGATGTTCAATGACGGCTCCCGCACCCCGAACGATGGCGGTGAGGGGGTCGTCGGCGATGTTCACCTTGAGATTGGTGCTTTGAGCCAAAAGCCGGTCGAGGCCCTTGAGAAGGGCGCCTCCTCCCGCCAGCCAGAAACCCTTTTCGTGGATGTCCGAAGCGAGGTCGGGAGGAGTTTTTTCCAGGGCTCGCTTGACGGATTCCACGATGGTCGTCACCGGCTCCCGAATGGCTTCCCGGATCTCTTCGTCCGTGATGGTAAAGGTCCGGGGAATCCCCGTCAGGATTTCCTTCCCGGTGATTTCCATGGATTGGGGCTCTTCGAGCGGAGCGGCGGTCCCGATCTTCATCTTCACATTCTCCGCCAGGACCTCGCTGATGATCATCTGGCGTTCCCGCTGCATGTAGCGGAGAATGGCCTCGTTGGCCTCATCCCCGGCCACCCGCACGGATTCGCTGTACGCCACGGCAAACATGGAAATCACCGCCACCTCCGTGGTGCCGCCGCCGATGTCCACCACCATGTTTCCGAAGGGCTGATCGATGGGAAGACCGGCACCGATGGCTGCCGCCATGGGTTCTTCCACCAGGTGAATATGTCGTGCGCCCGCCTGCTCCGCCGCCTCGATGACGGCCCGTTTTTCCACGGCGGTAATGCCCGTTGGGACGGCCACCACCAGCTTGGGCCGCACCAGCTGGCGCCTCTTGAGGATCTTGGCCAGAAAATACTTGATCATGACGCTCGTCACTTCAAAGTCGGCAATGACTCCGTCTTTGAGGGGCCGAATGGTCACCACCCGCTGCCCGTGACGCCCGATGATGTTCCGGGCTTCCTGACCGACGGCGATCACCTGGTGGCTGTCCTGATTGATGGCCACCACGGAGGGTTCATTGAGCACGATCCCCTTTCCCCGCAGGTAGATCAGCGTATTGGCGGTGCCCAAGTCCATGGCCAGATCTTTGGAGAAGTAACTGAGCAAACGATCTAACATCGATGACCCTTCTTGTCTGTCGGTCCACGGCGGCTCACTGTAACGGCGTCAGAGTCTATTAGACAATGCTTCAACTGGTCAATTCCTTTATTGGCCCGCGGAATCACTTTTTGTCCGAAAAGCGGCGTACAGACGCTGATAGGCCGTGGGCCACAACTCCTCCACCCGGGTCCCGTCCTGGGGAAAGGCGGCCATACTCAGGTAGGGTTTGAGGCGAACCCCCTTGGTCTTCCTGGCGAAGGCCCGGGGATCGAAATCCAAGAGGTGAGCTTGCAGGTGCCGGGCTTCTTCGGGGGATGCCCCGAGAAACAGGAGTCCGAACCGGTTTTCCGCCAGGTGCCCCACCAGGGTGTTGGACGGGAGGGCTTCACACACCGTCGAGGCCAACTCCATCTGGTACTGACGCACTTCCTTGGGGGAGGCCTTGGTCCACAGCAGCTGCCAGGGTTCGAACTGGACGAGGGAAAGGGTGAAGGGGGTGCTGTCCCGCATGGATGCGTTGAGGATCGCCTCCATTCGGGATTCGAAGGTGGGAGCGTTGTACAGGCCCGTCGAGAATTCATAGCACTGCAGGTGTTCGCACTCGTCCCGAAAGTAGAACCGTTCCAGGAGAAGATTCAAAAAAAGCAGGACGTGGGAAACGGCATACTGGTCGTCCACGGACCATTCCGTGGGGGTTCGCGACATGAATGCCGGCACCACGGCGTGGCCCAGGGAGAGGGCAAGATGCATTCCCCAGAAGGTCCCGTGGTGGGGGAGAGCCTCGGAAGGGGTGAACAGAAAATGATCCGGGCTCTGGGGATTCAGACGGGTAACCAGCAGAGGCCTCTGGTTCTGGAAGACCCAACCCACCAGCCCCTGCTTCGTGAGGAATCGCTGGGTGGTGAGGCTGCGAGGCACGTTGGGCGTGCACGCAAACAGGTAATGATGCGCCTCCCCGGGGTCCCGAACGGCGACGAACCCGTACTCGGCAGCCAGAAAGTCGGCCAGTTCCCGGATCACCTCGTTGCAGTAGTCCTCGAGGGCGGACTGTTTCAAGGTCGCTTGGTCCAGGGAATGCAAAAGCTCCAGGATGCGCCCGTACGTCTTCTGCTGGGCCAGGCAATTCTGGCGGCTCACCAGCTCTCCCAGAACGGCCGCGATCTCGTGGATCCACTTCTGCTGTTTGTCGTTAAACCCCCAGCTGTACTTGGTATCCACGTAGAGGACCCCGGCACCGTCTCCCACGGGAATGGCAAAGAGCCCCTTGATGTGGGATTCTCCCTCGCGGTAAAAGGGAACGGTGGCCGCCAGGTTCGAGGCGGCTTCGTGCACCTTGTCCAGGTGGATCGTCTGTCCCACCTTGTGAACCTGGGACAGGATGCCGCTCTGCTCCAAGGGCAGGCTGACGCGGGGGGGGAGGAATTTGCTCAAGGACTGGGAAGCGGCGAGCTTGAGTTGGCGGCCTTTGGGATCGAGGAGGAAAAAAGCTGTCGTGTAGGCTTCCAGTATGTTACTGAGTAGACTCACGAGGGACTGATAAGGATTCGACTGCATTCGTGCGTTCTCCCCGGGTTGGCTGCCGCTGATTCATTTTCGTGTCGTCTTCGGGGCAGAGGCGCCGCCGTCCGGCCATGCTTTCTAGAATGTGTTCTATACCCCAAAGAGACGACAAGCACCAAATGTAAAGTGAGAATAAGATGGGAAAGATCGTCATCCTGCCCGATGTTCTATGCAATCAGATTGCGGCCGGAGAGGTGGTGGAACGGCCTTCGGCGGTGGTCAAAGAGCTCGTGGAAAACAGCATCGACGCCGGGAGCCGGCGCATAGCCGTTTATGCCCTTCAGGGGGGACGCAAGGAGATTCGGGTGGTGGACACGGGAGCCGGGATGTCCTCGGAAGACGCCCTGCTGGCCCTCGAACGCCATGCCACCAGCAAGATCCGCTCGACGGAGGACCTGCAGGCCATTCGAACCCTGGGGTTTCGGGGGGAGGCCCTGCCCAGCATTGCGGCGGTGAGCCGATTCGAGCTGGTCACCCGGGACGGGGATTCCCTGGCCGGGACCAAGATCCGCATGGAGGGAGGAATCCTCCGGGACGTTCGGGAGACGGGCTGTCCCGTAGGGACCATGATTACCGTGCGGGACCTCTTTTTCAATCTTCCCGCCCGCAGAAAATTCCTACGTTCCACGGACACGGAAATGAGCCACATTTCCGACCACTTTCTGCGGCTGGCCCTGGCCCATCCGGCCATCCATTTTCAGCTGTTTCACGAGGAGAGGACCCAGTACGACTTTGCCCCCTCCCCCGGCCTCGAAGATCGGGCCGCCCAGGTCCTGGGCGTGGAATCCGCCCGAAAGCTTCGGTCCTTTTCCGGGTCCAACGGCTCCCTTTCCGTACGGGGCCTGGCCGGGCTGCCGGAGCTCCAGCGCACCAACGCCCATTCCCTGTTCCTGTTCGTCAACGGAAGACCGGTTTGGGAACGGATGTTGAGCCGCGCCGTTCTGAATGCCTATGACACCCTGCTGCCCGCAGGAAGATTTCCCGTTGCGGTGCTCTTTGTGGACTTGTCCCCCGCCCTGGTGGACGTAAACGTTCATCCCACCAAGAGAGAGGTCCGATTTCGAAACCCGGCGGAGGTCCTGGAAACGGTGCGAAGCGTCGTCCGTGAAGCCTTGGTGAACCGGTCCGGAGCGGGGCA
>JARKQW010000155.1 GCA_029974695.1 Syntrophobacteraceae bacterium
GTCCACGGGCACAACCTGCATGGATCCCTTCTGTAGAAATTCTTTCCGGAGGGCCGTTGCAAAGAGACTCTCCAATTCCGGCTCCGACGTCTTGTTCTCGAACAGGGGGACGGCAATCTTCGTCAGGCCCGGGCGTGGCCCCGGTCCTTCCCCCGTAAAATGGTAGCCGCACCCGTTGAAAAGGACGACCGCAACCAGGCAACACAGGCGGAAGAGCTTCGGACATGGGCGTTTCATGATTTCTCCTCCTGCGCGGAGGCATTGGGCCGGGGCGCGTCCGCGTTTGGGGAACCGGTTGGATTCAACGGCTTACGCCGGGGCTCCTGCCCTGCCTCCGTCCAGGCAGGCCCGGTGGGGATTGATCTGGACAAAACCCGGGGACTATTGGCGGATCGCCTTCTCTCAGACGACAATATTCACCAGCTTCTTGGGAACCAGGACCACCTTCTTGGGCGTCTTGCTCCCCAGGTACTCGAGGGTCTTCGGGTCCGCCAGAGCGGCTTGCTTGATTGCTTCTTCCGAGAAATCCGCGGGAACGGTGATGCGGCTTCTCAGTTTCCCGTTGATCTGGATCACGATGAGCACTTCGGCAGAGGCCAGGGCCTTTTCGTTCCACCGGGGCCAGGGCGCATGGAGAATACTCCCGGAGTTCCCCAAGGCTTGCCAGAGCTCCTCGGCGATATGGGGAACGAAGGGAGAAAGCATGAGGATGACGGAATCCGCGGCCTCCCGCACGACGGACCAGTAAGCCCTCTTCTCCTCCTTGTTGTCCAGGACCTGGTACAGGAGGTTGACCAGTTCCATGACTGCTGCGATGGCCGTATTGAAATGAAACCGGTCCCGAATGTCCTCGGTGACCTTCTTGATGGTCTGGTGGGTCTTGCGACGCAGATCCTCGAGGCCTCCCGAAAGCTTCTCTTCGCTTCCCAAACGCCCCGCCCCCTTTAGGGAGGCCAGGTTGTCATAGACCATTCTCCACACCCGGGACAGGAACCGGGATGCCCCGTCCACCCCTTGATCGCTCCATTCCAGGTCCCTTTCGGGGGGGGAAGCGAAGAGACAGAAGAGCCGAACCGTATCGGCACCGTAGGCCTCGATCATTTCATCGGGATCCACCACGTTCCCTTTGGACTTGCTCATCTTGGCGCCGTCCTTGATGACCATGCCCTGGGTGAGAAGGTTGAGAAACGGCTCGTCAATGTCCACGTAGCCCATGTCCCGAAGGACCTTGGTGAAGAAGCGGGAATAGAGGAGGTGCAGGACCGCATGCTCGATCCCTCCGATGTATTGATTCACCGGGAGCCAATACTTGACTCTTTGGCGGTCCAGGGGACCCCGGTCGTAATCGGCGCAGGCGAAGCGGGCAAAGTACCAGGAGGATTCCACAAAGGTATCCATGGTATCGGTTTCTCTCCGGGCCGGCCCTTTGCACCGGGGACAGGGGGTCTTCACAAAGGATTCGCACGTGGGGAGCGGAGAAGCTCCGTTGGGGAGAAGCTCGATGTTCGTGGGCAAGACTACCGGAAGGTCCTCTTCAGGGACGGGAACAATGCCGCACCGGGGACAGTGGACGACGGGAATGGGAGCCCCCCAGTACCGTTGCCGGGAGATTCCCCAGTCGCGCAGTCGGTACTGGACCGAGAAGTCTCCCAGTTTCTCCTCCGCCAACCATGCCGTGACGGCATCCCTTGCCGCTGCCGACGCCAACCCGCTGAATTTCCCGGAATTCACCAGGATTCCGTCGTCTTCGAAGGCCGCCTCGAGGCTTTCCGGAGAAGGAACGTCCCCGGCCTCCGCCGGTTTGATCACCACCCGGATGGGAAGCCCGTACTTGCGGGCGAACTCGAAATCCCTCTGATCATGGGCGGGCACAGCCATGACGGCGCCGGTTCCATACTCCATCACCACGAAATTGGCCACATAGATGGGGATGTTTTCCCGGGTTGCCGGGTTGATGCAAGAGCTGCCGGTGCACACCCCTTCCTTTGCGAGCAGTTCCGAGACCCGGTCGCTGCGCGTGGCCCGGGTGGTGAAGACCGTGATCTCGCCTTCATGGGCGGCGAGGGGGAAGAGGAGCT
>JARKQW010000162.1 GCA_029974695.1 Syntrophobacteraceae bacterium
GCCTGGGGATGATCGAGAACAGAGGGCCCCAGAGGTTCGAGGCCCGTCAGGTTTGAGGCGGCATGAACCCCCGCATGGGCAATCTGCAGCACGATCTTGCCTTGGGCCTCGTGCACCGCGGAAGCCATCTGCCGCAAACCGGCAAGGAGCTCATCCCCGTAGACCCCCAACTGGCGAGGCCCCGCCTGCCCCTCCCGCCGCACATAGGCGTGCCCGGTGATGATCAGCCCCACCTTGCCCCGGGCAAGACGCACCATCAGGTCCGTCAGGGGGGGCGTCGCGGCTCCGTCCTCCCCGGCCATGCCTTCCCAGGTCGCCGATCGAACAAAACGATTGTCAAGGATTAGGGTGCCGATCCTGGACGATTCAAAAAGCTTCGACATGTTCCACTCCCAAAACACCTCCAACGAACATCCGGCACCGGGGAAACCGGTCCTGGGCGCCCACTGCGCCGTAGCGGGACATTCTATTCGTTGCGGGCTTTGGAGACAATTCAAACCTTCCCTCTCCGACAGCCCTCCCGGGCCGGCATGACTCCGGTTTGGGGAGTCAAATAGCTCTGGTCAGAATCCGTGGATCCGGTAGAATTCGGCGCTCAAGCCCAGGGTTCCGATAGCAGGTTCCTCAATTCCGGCAAGGAGGCATTCGACCGCAGGAACGATGATCAAACGAATTACCGTCGAAAACTACATGGCCCACAAACGCTCGACCATCGAGCTCGCTGAAGGAGTCACGGTCATCACCGGACCCAACAATTCCGGGAAGAGCGCCCTAGTGGAAGCCGTCCGATCCGTCGCCCAGAACCCGCCCTCCGGTAGGCACGCCGTCCGTCACGGCGCCAGGAGCGCCGTGGTTCGGATCGAGCTGGATACGGGGGAGGCCGTCGAGT
The DNA here is from genome assembly GCA_029974695.1 of Syntrophobacteraceae bacterium. Classification (GTDB taxonomy): domain Bacteria; phylum Desulfobacterota; class Syntrophobacteria; order Syntrophobacterales; family Syntrophobacteraceae; genus JAGPLX01. Next base: position 890 of record JARKQW010000162.1, read on the forward strand.
GGGAGCGAACGGAGAAGACCGCCCTCTACCGCATCTACCCCGGCGAGGCCGACGGTTCCGGCTCTCAGTCCCCCGAGGTCTTCGCCAAGTTCGGGCGCTTTCCTCCCGACGACGTTCGAAGGCTGCTTCGCCTGGATCTCGTCGAAACGGAAACGGGCCCTGTGGACATTCATATCGGGAATCAGAGATACCCCATCTTTCTCTTGGACCAGTCGGGATCCCAGGCCGCGAGCTTCTTTGCCGCGTCCACCGAGGCCGAATACCTCCTGAGAATGCAACAGGCCCTCAAGACCAAAACGGACGAAACCCGCAGGCGACGCAAGGACCTGGCCGGGCGATGCGTACGGCTGGAAGGGGAGCTCCGTCCTTACGAAGCCTTGGACCTCGTTGCCCCCGTTCTCGACGCGGCGGAAGAGATCTTCGAAAGGATCCGGAGTAATGCACAGACCCTGCCCCTCGTCGAGGATCTCGTGGATCGGCTCGCCTCGACCCTCGAAAGGCTCGAGATTGAAACCGACCGGCAGTCCGTCCTGGACGGACTCCAATCCCCGCCGATCCTGCATGAGACTCCCGGCCACGAGGAACTATTGTGCCGACTGGAAGACACCGCGGCAACCCTCACACTCGTTTGGAGGAATCAGTCGGCCCTCAGCGCATTGACCGATCCTCCCGCCCCGGAAGACCTCCGCCCCCTGGAACAGCTCGTTTTTTCCCTTGCCCGGGTTAGCCGAGACCGGGAAGAGACCGCATCGAGAATTGAGGTCCTGGAGTCCATGGATCCTCCCCCCGATCTTCAGGACGTCGAACCCTTGGCCGGGCTCGTCCAGGAGCTGGGCCGAAACCGAGATCGCTGGGCCCGGTGCTCAACCTTGTGCCGGGGATTGGAACCTCTCAGGGACCCTCCGGAGCTCGAAGCCGTGCGCGACCTTCATGCCGTCGTGTCCTCCCTCGAGGAATTGACCCGGAGCCAATCCAGGATCCACGTTCGCAGCTCCCGGCTTCGATCCCTGGAAGAGCCCCCCGAGGCATGGGACCCGACTCCCCTGAAGGACTTGATCCGGGTATTGGAGGACCTGGAAATCGGCTGCCGCCGGACCCGAAAACGCTGCGAGACGACGGAAAGACTGCAGCCGGTTCCTACACCGGGCGATACCCGGGACCTGGAGGAAACGGTTCTTGCCCTCGAAAAAACCCGGGACCACCTGAAACGCACCGGGGATCGCTTGTCCCTCCTTCAGGCAACGGAGCCGTGCCCCCAGCTGCACCCTCTCAAAGACCTCGATGAGTGGATCGCCGAAGAAAGCCGGCTTCAAAACGAGCAATCCCGGCTGGAACGGCGGCACGCCGAATGCCTGAAGGCGATCCAAAGAAAGAAAAAGGAGATCGAGGGGGTCCTCAGGGAGATCGGGGCCTGTCCCCTATGCGGCCAAGCCTTCGACCTGACCCACTTCCTGGAGAAAGACCATGGTTGAGACCGACCGCACCCCCTCGAAGCCCTACCAGGGGGTTCTCTTCATTGGAGACCCTCACCTGGCCGCTTTTCCTCCGGGTCATCGGCTGGACGATTACCCGCAAACGGTCCTGGGCAAGCTGGCATATTGCCTGGAGGCGGCGGGGAGGCATCGTTGCCTGCCGGTAATCCTGGGCGACCTCTTCCATGTGCCCCGCAACAACCCCAATTCCCTCCTGGTGGACCTCATCGAGCTTTTCCGGGGTTCCCGGCCCTGGGTGCTGGTGGGCAACCACGACAAACACGAGGCCCGCCTGACCCGGGATGTCTCCCTGTCGGTCCTCGAAGCCGCGGGAGTCATTCGCCTCCTCAAGGAAAGCGGCCCGGCGGATTCCGTCCTTCTGGGAGGCGCCAGGGTCCTCATCGGCGCATCCCCCGACTGGACTCCCCTTCCCAAAGAGGTCGAGCCCCGGGACCATGATCGCGTCCTCTGGCTGACCCATCACGACCTGGCCCTGCCCGGCTACGACGGGGGCAGGTTCGCCCTGAAGGAAATCCCGGGGGTGGACCTGGTGGTCAACGGCCACATCCACACCCCCAAGCCTCCCCAGCAGCAGGGGCGCACCACCTGGCTCAATCCCGGAAGCATCGTTCGGATCACTCGAAGCCTCCATACCCTGCGGATTCGGCCCGCGGCAACTCTGTGGTTTCCGGCGCGGGACGAACTGCAAACCCTGGAAATCCCCCATCGCCCCTTCGACGAGGTCTTCCCTCCCTGGGGAGAAGAACAGGAGGCAAACGCCCCGTGCCCGGATGAATCCCTCTTCATCAAGGGGCTCGAGAACCTTACCCTGCGGAAAACCACCGAAGGGGTTGGTCTTCAAACGTTTCTCGAAGCAAATCTCCGGAAGGATGACCCTATCGACACCATCATCTGGGAACTGTACGAGGAGGTAATTCCCCATGAAGCAGACTAAGAAGGTTGGGGTGCCGGACGCGATGGGTGAAGACGCAAAAGTGCAAGAGCGTCTGGAGAGACTCCGAGCCGAGTACGCCCGGCTCAACGAGCAGAGGATTGCCACGGACCGGGACCGAAAGAACCTGGAAGAACAGCTCCGGGGCTTGAGGCAAAAGGCGGAACAGGAGTACGGCACCAGCGACGTCGGGGAGCTTCGCGACCTGCTCGAGAAACGCCGCAAGGAGAACGAACAGATGGTTTCCCAATACGAAGAGCACATCCGGGAGATCAAGGAAAAGCTGCAGGAAATCGAGAACCCCGAGTCCCAGGAGGGATGAAGCGGATGAACAACGTTCCCGTCCCGACACTCTCCCAGGGGGTCGAGGAGGTTCGGCGGCAGTTTTCACGGCTGCTCTGGCAGAAAGACAACCTGAAGAAAAGGTTGGAGGAGACCCGCAAGGCCATCGAGGAAACGGACCGGTTTCTCGAGCTGCAGCCCCGGGTGGCCGAACGCCTCGAGGCCCTCTGCCGGGAGCTTTTCGGAGAGATCCTGGACGAGGTCGAACGGAACCTGTCTTACGCCCTGCAAGAGGTCTTGGGCCAGGACCTGCGGGTGGTGACCTCCCGCGACGTTCAGCGGGGAAAGGTGACCATCACCTTCGGGATGGAGCGGGGCGGACGTCCCGAAGACATCCTGACCGGCCAGGGCGGATCCGTGTGCAACATTCTCTCTGTGGGACTTCGACTCATCGCCCTCTCCCAACTGGATGAAAAACAGCACCGGCGCTTTCTCATCCTGGATGAGCAGGACTGCTGGCTGAGACCCGACCTCGTCCCGCAGCTCATGGGCATCATCAACGCCATCGCCCGCAGGCTCCGTTTCCAGATTCTCGTCATCAGTCACCATGACGTGAGCCGTTTTCGGGAATATGCCGACCTCATCTACCGGATCCTGCCGGAGCGAGACCCCGGGGAAGGAGCAAGCCTGGAGCTGCTGGAAAAGGCCCCGGGCAGCCCATAAAGGGGGGTCTTTCGGCAACCGGTCGGCGGATGTTTCGGGAAAGGAAGGAAAAGGCCGGATGAAGGACGAAAGCACACTCATGTACTGTCCGTATTGCGGAAGACCGTTTCGAGAGCACCCGCTGTGGGTGGGCGGCGCCTGCATCTTCTGCCTGGCAGACGATTCCCGACAAGCTGCCCCGCAGGCTTTTTGCGCCAGGTGCGGGGCACTCCTCGAGGAGGGCCACTCGTGTCCCCGGGAGTGAATCCCGCCAAGGCGGCGGGTGATGGCGGGATCTCTTCCCGTCATGGCGGGATTTCCCCTTGCGTGGCGGGATTCACGACGGAACCCGAATTCGCGTCTTCCCCGGGTGAATTCGTAACTCATTGTAATTGCATGTAAATAAATCTCTATCGCCCTTTGGCACGGCGTTTGCTCTTGCATAAGACCGAACGTACAAATCTCTTTTCCTCCTAAAAGCCGAACGGTCCGCCCCACCGAGCGGCTTTTTTGTTTGTAAACCCTCCGAGCACGTCTCCGAGGATTTTCGAGGCCGTTCCCAGGGATCAGGCCGGTCGCTTTTGGCAAGGAAGTGTGGCGGGTCCCCCATGCAGATCTCACATCTCCTTGGGGTTCCGGGAGTTGCGGGCTTCGCCCGGCGGTCTGTCTGGGAGCGAAGGGGAAAGGAAGGGCCTCCGGGGAGTTCCGGACCCGGGAACTCGTGCCCATCTCGTCATCCCATGCGACTTTTCGGTTGATTCGGCCCCCGGCAAGGCCTATGTTCGGGGGACCACCATTCTGGTTGAAAGGGCGGACCTATGGGGGAGCTTCAGAGCGTGGCCGGGACCATCGCCCTGACGATGGGCGTCGGATGGGCGAGCGGGATCAACCTCTACGCCTCGATCTTCATACTGGGTCTTTTGGGGGCGACCGGAAACATCGTTCTCCCCCCGGGTCTGCTGGTTTTGGCCCATCCCGCCGTCATTGTTGCGTCGGGGTTCATGTACCTGCTCGAGTTCGTGGTGGACAAGGTCCCCGGCGTGGATTCGGGGTGGGATGCCCTGCACACTTTCATCCGCATTCCCGCCGGTGCGATTCTTGCCGCCGGAGCCGTGGGGAAGACGGACCCGTCCATTGCCCTTGCGGCAGCCATTTTTGGGGGCGGGCTTGCCGCCGGAACCCATGCCGTGAAGTCCGGAACTCGGGTCCTCATCAACACCTCTCCCGAACCCTTCAGCAACTGGGTTGCCTCGGTAGGAGAGGACTTCATCGTGATTGCGGGACTTTGGACCGCCCTTCACCACCCTTATCTCTTCCTGCTGTTCCTGGCGGGATTCATCGCTTTCATGATTTGGGTCCTTCCGAAGCTGTGGCGAGGGATCAAGAAGCTTTTCGGCTTTCTTGCAAATCTTTTGGGGCGTCGCAGGATGGACGGCCGAAACCCGCCACAATAGCATGTGCCTCCCGGCCGAAGGGGTTGGGTCTGCAGGCCTGTCGGCCGGGAAACCTTTGTCAAGGTCCGCCTGTTACTTCCGGCGCTCCAGCTCCCGGAGAATCTCCTTTTGCATCTGTTCCACCACGGCGATGGGGTCCGCGGCCGTGCTGATGGGTCGCCCGACCACCACGTGATCGGCCCCGTTGGCCATGGCTTCCCAGGCCGTAACGATCCGTTTCTGGTCGTCCATGGGGATTTGGCGGTTTGTTCCCGGGCGTATGCCCGGGGTCACGATGAGGAACTTGTCTCCCAGGTTTTCGCGCAGTCTTTGCGCCTCCAGCCCCGAGGAAACAATGCCGTCGGCCCCGATGTTTAGTGCCCGCCGGGCCCTCGAGAAAACCAGTTCCTCGATATTCGCGGGTTGGCCGAACATCTCGATCATGTCCTCTTCCCCGAAACAGGTCAACACGGTCACCGCCAGGATCTTGAGATCTCTCTTCTCCTTGACCGCCGCCTGGATGATGGGATCGTTGCCGTGAACCGTGGCGAAGGAAACTCCCCGGCCCTGGAGTTGTCGAACGGCCAGGGAGACCGTCTCGGGAATGTCGTAGAATTTCAGGTCCACCATGACCCGGTGTCCCCGCCCAAGGATCCAATCGATGATGTGAAACCACCCGGCCAGGAACAATTGGAGTCCCACCTTGTAGAACCGGACGTGGGATTCCAGCCGTTCCACCCACTTTTGGGCCGCCTCGGGGGAATCCACGTCCAGGGCGAAGATGATTCTTTCCTCGAGAGGTACCTGCTTCTTCGTCACGATTTCCTCCTTCCGGGCGAGCCTGTCATGACTCCCTCTGCTTCAAGGCTTCCCGGTACACGACCCGCTTGGGGAGTCCATACTCCCGGGCAATGATGGCGGAGGCTTCTCCGACTCCCATGCCCGATTCGAGGAGGATCTCCCGGAGTCTCGCCCTCCATTGCGTTTCTTCCCGAGCCGGGCCTTCCTTCCCCTCGAATCCCGAGACCACCAGAGTGATCTCCCCTTTGGGCTCCACGCGGTAACGTTCCACGGCTTCCCGGATCCGGCCTCGAAAAAACTCCTCGTGAATCTTGGTCAATTCCCGGGCCACGCACACCTTGCGATCTCCCCACCAATCCAGGATATCCTCGAGGGTTCGACACAACCGCTTGGGAGACTCGTAGAGGACCAGGGTCATGGGCAGCGAGGCGTGGGAAGCGAAGAATTTCCGTCGATTGGGTCCCCGGGCGGGAGCAAACCCCAGGAAAGCGAATGGATGGGTGGACAGGCCCGAGGCCGCCAGGGCCGCAATCAGGGCTGCAGGCCCCGGGATGACGGAAACGGGAATCCCGGCCTCGATGGCCCGGCCGACCAGGTACGCTCCCGGGTCCGAGATTCCGGGGGTCCCTGCATCGGTAACCAGGGCCAGCTTTTCCCCCTCGATCAGCCTTTGCAGCAGTTCGGCGCTCCTCTGGACCTCGTTGTGGGCATGACAGCTGATGAGGGGCTTACGGATGTCGTAGTGGCTGAGAAGCTTTCGGGTACGGCGCGTGTCCTCGGCCGCAATGCCGTCGACCTGCCGGAGGGTATCCAGGGCCCGCAGGGAGAGATCCGACAGGTTCCCGATGGGGGTTCCCACCAGGAAGAGGGTGCCGGGAGTTTTCTTGTCCCCGGGTTCATTCGCAGGCTTCGAAGGCATTGGGGATCCATGTGAGCCTGGGTGGTTCCTGTTCCCAGGAAACGGCCACCACGTCGAACCGCACACACAACCCGGGAGACGGGTGGCCTTTCAGGTACCACTGGGCCAGCTGGGTCATGCGTCGTTGCTTCCTTCGATTGACGGATTCCTGGGGGAGCCCGAACCGGCGGCCGCTGCGGGAACGGACTTCCACAAAAACCAGGGTGGAGCCGTCCCGGGCTACCACATCGATCTCTCCCAGGGGACAGCGCACGTTGGATTCGAGGATCTTCAGTCCGTTTTCGCGGAGGAGCTCCCTTGCGAGATGTTCCCCGAGCCTTCCCTTTTCCCGGCGGCTATCCATGGCGACACTCCAAAGATTGGCTCTTCGGTTCGCGGTGTCGGGCGGCTGGGCGATCCTCATGAGAGGACCCCTCGAAAGCTGCGTCGGTGGAGCGGGCAGGGACCGTGGAGACGGATGGCTTCGAGGTGTTCGCGCGTCCCGTATCCCTTGTGGCGATCAAACCCGTAAACGGGGTAGGCTTGGTGATATTCGTTCATTTTTCGGTCCCGGGACACTTTGGCCACGATGGAAGCGGCGGCGATGGAGAGGCTCCGGCGGTCTCCGTGGGGGATCCCTTCCTGGACGATGGAGAGAGGCAGCCGGTAGGGGCCGTCGATGAGCAGAAAATCCGGCGTACGCGGCAGGTTTTCAACCGCAAGAATCATGGCTTGAAAGGAGGCCCGGAGGATGTTCGTTCGATCGATTTCGGGGGCTTCCACCCAGCCTATGCCTACGTCCGCTTGGTCGAGAATGGTCCGGTAGAGCTCTTCCCGCTTTTTCCCGGGCAAAAGCTTGGAATCCGTCACCCCGGGAAAATCCGCCCGGGGAGGAAGGATTACGGCGGCAGCCACAACGGGACCCGCCAGGGGACCTCGTCCCGCCTCGTCAATCCCCGCCACCAAACGAAAACCCCGGCTGTGGGCTTGCCGTTCAAAGCATTGCATGTCCACAGTCGGGGTCTCCGAAGTTCTTCGAGACACTAGCGCTTCTCGCGAATCCGGGCGGCCTTGCCCACGCGCTGGCGCAGGTAGTAGAGCCTCGACCGTCGAACGCGGCCGCGCCTCAGGATCTCGATCTTGTCGATCTGGGGAGAATGGAGGGGGAAAATCCTCTCGACACCCACCCCGTAAGACACTTTTCGCACAGTAAAGGTTGCGCCCATGCGACCCCGATGGTGGCGAATGACCACTCCCTCGAAAACCTGGATGCGTTCCTTGTCCCCTTCCCGAATCTTCACGTGCACCTTGACCGTGTCTCCGCTGCGAAACGCGGGAATGTCCGCGCGCATGTTTTCCCTGTCAAGGTTTTCCAAAACGACTCCCATAAACAACCTCCATCATGCTAATGACCGGGGTCCGATCCCCCGTCGATCCTATCTATCCCCGCCACGGTTCCCGAGCAATCGATCCAAAAGAATTGCCGCAGCGCACCGTACCGACAAATGATTGTACCCGTCGACTCCCCGAATGGGATCCAGGAGAGCGTCCGCCCGGCCCAATGCCCCGGGGGCCAGGCCCCAACCGGTGCCTAAGAGCAGCAGGTGGGGGGTTTCCGACCTCTCGAGGATCCTTCGAGCCGCTTCATGGCTCAGGGCCGCCTCCTGTTCCCGGGCGGAAGTGGCCCATACGGTCGGGGACTTCCCCCATTCCCTCTCGATTTCCAGAACCGCATCCCCCACGTGTTCCACGACTCTGAGCCGTTCCAGGGCTTCCGCCCTGTTGGGAAGCAGGGTTTTGCCGATCCCCTCGCACCAGTGGCGGATCAATCTTCCCGCCAGGGCCTGCTGGTCGTTCAAGGGGGTGACGATGTAGCAGACGGGAACGTCGTAGGTCCTGGCGGCACGGGCCAAGTCGTGCAGGTCGAGGTTCGTCAGGGCCGAGGCGATGACCTCCCCCTTTCGATTCAAGACCGGGTAATGGACCAGGGCCATGTAGAAACCGGCTCTCTGAAGGCCCAATTCCGACTCCTCCCCTCCTTCAGGCTTCGTCCGGCCGCCCCTCCGCCTCTTCCAGCAGCTTTCGGTCTTCGGCCGTGAGCCGGATGCGGGCGAAAAGGTCCGGGCGAAAGCGCTTGGTCCTGAGCAGGGCTTGGCCCCTTCTCCACTTGCGGACGGCCGCGTGATTGCCGGAAAGCAGGACATCGGGCACCCGAAGTCCCCTGAAATCCCGGGGGCGCGTGTATTGAGGATGCTCGAGGAGCTCCTGGGCAAAGGATTCCCCGGCCGTGGACGCCTGATTTCCCAAGACCCCGGGGATGAGCCGGGCCACGGCGTCCACCACCACCATGGCCGGGAGCTCTCCTCCCGTCAATACATAGTCGCCGATGGAGAGGATGTCGTCCACAAAGTGTCGGGCCACCCGTTCATCCACCCCTTCATACCGGCCGCAGACCAGGACCAATCGAGGAAGCTCGGCCAGCTTCCATGCGACCTCCTGTCGAAACAGGCGACCCTGGGGACTGAGGAGGACCACCCATGGGGGCGGTTCTTCCCGCCTCAGGGATTCGAGGGCCGCCACCAGGGGTTCCGGTTTCATGACCATGCCTTCGCCGCCTCCGAACGGGCGGTCGTCGGTCATCTGGTGTTTGTCGACGGCATGGTCCCGAATGTTGAAAGTGCGAACCCGAATCAGCCCCCGTTCTCGAGCCTTGCCCAGGATACTGTGGTCCAGGGGAGATTCGAGCATCTCGGGAAATAAAGTCAGGATATCAAAGATCATGAATCAGGCCGTCAGGCGGATCGATCACCATTTTGCCGGCAGCCAGATCGATGTCTTGAATGATCTCCTGCACGGCCGGGATGAGAACCTCACCCTTGTCGGATTCCACCACGTAGACATCGTGTCCGGCCGTGGGGAGGATATCCCGCAGGACTCCCACGGGCTTTCCTTCGGCAGTCTCCACCGCCAATCCCATCAGTTGAAAGTAGTAATACTCGCTTTCCTCCGGCTCCGGAAGCGCGTCCTCGGGAAGGAAAACCTCCGTTCCGGCCAAGGCCTGGGCGGCGTCTCCGCAGACGAGTTCCTTGGTCCGGACAATGCACACGTTTCCATGGGATCGCAGGTGGAGGATGGTCAATTCGGTCAGGGCGGCACCGGGCGCAGGGGGCAGAAAAAGCTTATCCCCGGGTCCTTGACGGCCAAGGGTTTCTCCATACGGATGAATTCTTACGGCACCTCGAACTCCATGGGCGCGGGTGATCCTGCCCACCGCCACCATCCGACGATCGTGCACCATTATTCGATGATTTCCAACACCGCCCGTTTTCGAATCTTGGTCGATGCGGCACTCAAAATCGTGCGCATGGCACGGGCGGTCCTGCCCTGCTTGCCGATCACTTTTCCCAGGTCTTCCTTGGCAACGCGCAGCTCGATCACCGAAGTCTGCTCGCCCTCCACTTCCGAAACCTTGACCTTTTCGGGGTTGTCCACCAAAGCTCGGGCCATATACTCAATCAATTCCTTCAACATGGCGACCTCCAGATCTCATGCACCGCACGTTCAACCCTGATTCCCTAAGATGCAGCATGAACTCCAAACTTCCGTATCAGGCTTCGCACCGTATCCGTAGGTTTGGCACCCTGCTGGAGCCAATACTCGAGCCTTTCGGTCTTGATGTTGACTTCAGCCTGTTCCGGCAACGGGTTGTAAGAACCAATGCTTTCGATGAATCGACCGTCCCGTGGAGCTTCGGAAGATGCCACCACGATCTTGTAAAATGGCCTCTTTGTCCTTCCTCGACGAGCTAAGCGAATGCGTATTGCCATAATCTGCGCGCAACCTCCTGTCCGTTGTGTTTTCTCTAAATCGAGCGATTGGCATTTAGCCGTTGGCTTTGAAATTATCAGTGGTTCAGCCGCTTCTAGCCACCACCCGACTGTGACGTCCGAAAATACCTGAAATGCAATACCAAAGAGCTGACAGCCAAAGGCAAACAGCTAACCGCTCAATCTAGGTTTTCATGGGCCTTTGGACGGCCGGTCCCTTCCGATGTCGCCGTATAGGACCCCGCATGACCCGGGACAAACGTCCATCCCATGGGGAAACGAAAGCGACGTGACCTGTTTCTTTCAAGGGAATCGCCAAACAGACTCCGGTTCGGCGCCCGTGGCAACTGCCGGTGACAACCTGTTTCCAGGCGGAACAAGATCCTGGTTCGCCGTCGTACTGCCGTGGAAAGACATCCTATATCGTATTTACCCGGAATTAAAAAGGGAAAAATGCTCGTCCCCGGCGTCCCTTCCCTTTCTTCTTCTTGGTCCCCGTCGATCCCCCCATTACCTGGCGCATCATCCTGCGGGCCTCTTCGTAGCTCTTGAGCAGCCGGTTCACTTCCGGCACCGAGGTGCCGCTGCCGTCGGCAATGCGCCTACGCCGGCTCGCGTTGAGGATCTGGGCGTTTTTTCGTTCCTCCCGGGTCATGGAATTGATGATGGCTTCCATGCGGACGAATTCCCTGTCGTCGATCTTGGCCTTTTTCAGCTCCTTGAGCATCCCCATCCCCGGCAGCATGCCCAGGATCTGATCGAAAGAGCCGAGCTTTTTGACCTGGCGCAACTGGTTGCGAAAATCTTCGAGGGTAAAAGTGTCCTCGCGGAATTTCCGGGCCAGTTCCTGGGCCTGCTTCTCGTCGAAGGCTTCCTGGGCCTTCTCGATGACGGTCAGCACGTCCCCCATGCCCAGGATTCTCGAGCTCATTCGATCGGGATGAAACACCTCGAGAGCCTCCAGCTTTTCCCCCGACCCGATGAATTTGATGGGACATCCCGTCACCGATCGGATGGACAGGGCGGCTCCTCCCCGGGCGTCCCCGTCCATTTTCGACAGGACGACCCCGGTGATCCGGAGTGCTTCGTGGAAGGCCTCGGCCACCTGCACGGCGTCCTGACCCGTCATGGAATCCGCCACCAGGAGGATTTCCGTGGGTTCGAGGATCTTCTTGATGCGCTGGAGCTCCGCCATGAGCTCCCGGTCGATGTGAAGCCTGCCCGCGGTATCCACGAGAAGCGTGTCGCAGTTGTGCTGCCGGGCGTGCAGGATCGCCTCGCGGACGATTTCCTCGGGAGTCTGTTTCACGGTGGAGGGGTAAACGGGCAGTTGGAGCTGTCCCGCCAGGGTGATGAGCTGGTCGATGGCAGCGGGTCGGTAGATGTCGGCGGGGACCAGGCAGGGACGCCTCTTTTCCTGGACCAGTCGCCGGGCCAGTTTCGCCGCGGTGGTGGTCTTGCCCGAGCCCTGCAGGCCCACCAGCATCACTCCGATGGGGGGCTTTCCGATGAAGTGTAAGGGTTCGGCGCTGCCGCCCATGAGGTCCTTCAAGGACTCATGCACGATCTTGATGACCTGCTGCCCCGGGGTCAGGCTTTGCATCACCTCCTGCCCCACGGCCCGCTCGGCGATCCCCGCAACGAAATCCTTGGCGACTTTGTAGTGGACATCCGCTTCCAGCAGCGCCAGTCGCACCTCGCGCAGGGAGTCGCGGATGTTTTGCTCCGTCAACTTGCCCTGCCCCCGAAGGTGCTTGAAGATCTTCTGAAACTTGTCGGACAGATTCTCGAACATCGTTTCCACCGTTTTGGTTTGGACCCCTGAAGCATGCAGCGTCTCCTATGTATCCACCTCGGGGAGTTCTGTCAAGAAATCGGAATCCTTTTCCATTTTTATCGGCGGGGACCGGCGGTTTCGCACGGTCGGGTTGGGGCGGAAACGGCCCGCCCATTTTCATTTTGCGCAATCCCCCGGCTGGGGTATAATTCCCCACGAAATCTTCTCTTCCTTCTCCCACGACATCTCGCTTCTTCGGCACCGTCTCCGCAGAATCGAAGGTTCGCCCCGCCGGGTCCGCGAACGGGGGCGACGAACGAGTGGAAAGCCGGACCCCACGAAGACAACCGCCAACCTACCGATAGGACCATGAACTGATGGCACAACCGTGCGATGAAGGGCCCCGTGCGGAGAACCGGTCTTCGGGAGATTTCCGGGGACGTCCGGACGAGGAGGTTCTTCAGACCCTGTTCGAAAACCTCCCGAACCCCGTGATGATTACGGACTTCGAGGATCGAATCGTCTATCTGAACCCTGCCGCCGTCGTCCATACCGGCTGTTCCGATTACAGGACAACCCCCCGTTTCGGTGCGGATTTTCTTCGTTTGGAAAAGGACCCCCATGGGAGCCGGCCTTCGAGTGAATCCCTCGACGGGCTCCCCCCGGCTGATGCCCCGGGATATCTCAAAGGAAAGGATGGTTCCTGGCATCCCGCCACCGCCGGCGGTTTCCTTTTGGGAGGGGCCCACGGGCAGTCCCCGGGTCGTTTGACCGTTCTGAAGATCCGGCACCCGGAACCCACTTCCGATCCCGACACAGGCCCCGGGCTCCACGCTCCCTTCTGGAACCCGGAAAGCAGCTTTCCCGTGAGGGACCCCCACGCGATGCTCAAGAGCATCCTGGACTACTTTCCCATGCCCTTCTTCACCGTGGATCGGCACCTGGTGGTCACCAGCATGAACCAGCATCTCGAAGAGCTCTCCGGTTTTCGCCGCGAGGAAGTCCTTTACCGGATGACCTGTGCACAACTGCTGGCCACCCCCGAGTGTAACACCGAATCCTGCGTCCTGCGTCAGACCATGGAAAACCGGTCGCCCCTGGTGGGGGTCGAACGGTGGATGAAAGACCGGGAAGGAAGGACCATTCCCATTCGGGTCTTCTGCGCCATGATCACCGACCGGGAGGGACGGGTCATCGGCGGGTTTGCGGCCCTTAGGGACATCACCTTCATGGTGGAGGCGGAGCAAAGGATCCGCCTTCTCATCGAGATGAGCCAGGAAGGGATTCTCATGGCGGACGAAAGCCGTCGAATCCTGTACGTCAACTCGAAGATG
>JARKQW010000163.1 GCA_029974695.1 Syntrophobacteraceae bacterium
CAAGGATTTCACTCTGGCGTGCGCTTGACCCGATGAGTTGGCAGCACCGCCTGCCTGGGAGATAAGGACGAATCATGGCGGAAAGGAAAAAGGATTTTACCCACGCCCACTCCACCCTCTGCAAGGGGGAAGGAGGGAGAACGGGGGACTGGCGATCGGTCAGGCCCCGGATTGATTTCTCCAGGTGCACACCCTGCAAAAACAACCGCCCTTCCTGTTTCATTTGCTGGCTGTATTGTCCCGAAGCGGTGGTAAAAAGAACGATTCCCGTGGAAATTGACCTGGAATACTGCAAGGGCTGCGGGATCTGTGCCGAAGAGTGTCCCGCCAAGGCCATCGAGATGGTGGAAGAACCCTAGGGATTGCCCTCGTCCGGTGGGGGGCCTCCGGACCTTTCCTCCCAAGGAACCTGCTTCCCTCCTCATTCCTTCCCTTCTTCCGGCCCGGGGTCGTCCCGGGGCGTGAAGCGTTCCTTTTCGCTGTAGATGCACCCGCAGTACTGCTGTCGGTAGATCCCCAGCGACCTTGCCCGGGATTGTCCCTCGGCCCGGCCCAGCCGGAAATCCTCATAATGGAAGGGGATTCCGTTTCGAATGGAAGCCTCCTGGGCAATGCTGCAAATGAGTTCATGATTTTGATGCTTGCTGTAAAGCAGAGTGGTGGTGAACGCATCCATGCGGCTTTTTTTTGCCGTGCGGGCCGCTGCATTCAAACGAACGGAATAGCAGTAGTGGCAGCGACGACTCTCCCGAAACACCACCTCCCGGAAGAAACCTTCGAGATCATAGTCTTTGCGCAGGATGGCCCGGGCGGAGGTCTTCTCGACCACCTGTTCAAAGGCCTCGATCCTTCTCGATAGCTCCTGGTAGGGCTGGATGAAGGGGTTATAGAAGAAAGGGTGCACCACCCAGTTCCCCTCGCGCAATTTCTGTAAAGGATAGAGGGTGCATGGGCCGCAACAGCTGTGGAGGAGGATTCTTGGCATGAGATCGATTCCGGGCCGAGAAATCAAACGGGCGTGCGATTTCTCAAGGCCTCCGTCAGTCGATGGGGAAGACCGTCAAAACTCCCGTTGCTCATGCAGACCACCAAATCCCCCGGACCGCAAAAGTCGGAAAGGAAGCGTATGAGGAGATCGGTGCCCTCGAAGAGGTGCGCGTCCCGGCCGCCCCGGGCAATGTCTCGGACCAGTTTCGCCGCATCGAGGCGTTCGGGTTCGGGAATGCTCTCGAGTCCCGGGGGGGATTTGACGCAGATCACGTCCGCGACCTTAAAGGCCGTGGCGTAGTCCTCCTGAAAGACCTTTCGCCTGCTGGAGTTGGTGCGGGGTTCAAAGGCTGCAATGAGCCGGGCCTCCGGGTGACATTCCCTCACGGCCAGAAGGGTCTCCGAAACCGCCGTGGGATGATGGGCAAAGTCATCCATCACGCGGATTCCCCGGACGTTGCCGACCCAATCCTGGCGGCGTTTGACGCCTCGAAAAGAGACCAGGGATTCCCGAATGTCGTGTTCGCTCACTCCGGCCAGAGTGGCGGCGACCACGGCCGCCAGGGCATTGCCCAGATTGTGGCGCCCCATGAGACTCGTCACCAATTTGCGTCGTTCCCCCCGTACGGGGTCGAAATAGACGCAGGACGCCCGCCCTTGGTCGCAGTCGCGATCGAGGATACGCCAATCCGCGTGTTCGGACCTGCCGTAGGTGACGACGCTACCCCCGCATTCCCGTGCCAACATTCGACAGATGGGGTCGTCTCCGTTCAGGATGAGATGTCCGTCGGAGGGGATCAATCGTACGAAGGCCCGAAAGGCTTCCACGATGCTTTCGAGGTTGGGGAAGATGTCCGCGTGATCGAATTCCACGCTGGTGATGATGCCCAGCTTGGGTCTGTAGTGAAGAAACTTGGGGCCCTTGTCAAAAAAGGCGGTGTCGTATTCGTCGCCTTCGAGAACCATGAAGGGTCCCTTTCCCAACCGGTAGCTGGCTGCCCAGTTGTTCAGGAAGGCTCCGACAAAGACGCTGGGGTCCAGTCCCCCCTGGGCTAGAATCCACCCGAGAAGAGAAGAAGTGGTGCTCTTTCCATGGGTTCCGGCCACCACCATGCTTTGGTGATCCCCGAGGAAGAAGTGGGCGATGGCCTGGGGCATGGACATGTGAGGAATGCCGTCTTCCAGGACCGCTTGCGCCT
>JARKQW010000227.1 GCA_029974695.1 Syntrophobacteraceae bacterium
GGCTTGGTCAGGTAATCGTCGGCCCCGGAATCCAGGCCCAGGACCTTGTCTTCAATGGCGGCTCGAACGGTGAGAAGCAGCACGGGGATCCGGATCTTTCGCCTGCGCAGTTCCCGGAGAACCTCCAGACCGTCCATTTTCGGGAGTTGAATGTCCAGGACGATGAGGTCGTGGATTCCGTCCCCAGCCATTTCCAGGCCGGTTTGCCCGTCGTGGGCCACGTCCACGGCGTACCCTTCCTCGGTCAGTCCTTTTTGGATGAAGCTCGCGACCTTCTTTTCATCCTCCACCACCAGGAGTCGCATGGAACCTCCTCAAGGCATCCCCGAACCCGTCATGTTGCCGGACGAAGCTCCTTTCGGAGCAAGACTTCATCAAACCCTTTTCGAAACAGATTGGAAAGAACCCCGATTTCCGTAAATCCCGTGCGCAGGTAGAAATCCCGGGCCTTTTGGTTGAAAGAGGAAACGGTGACCCACAGGTTCCGGCTGGTCGGCCTTGCACGATCCTCGATCCATCGGACGACCTCCCTTCCCCACCCCTGCCCCTGCCGGTCCGGGAACACGGCGAGGATTTCGATATAGGGCCCCAGGAGCCAGGGATGCCGAACGCAGAGGACCCCGCACACCCGTTCCTCGTGGAACATCCCGTAGCGAAACAGGCAGGAATCCTCCCGCAGAAGATATTCGAGCAGCCATTCCGGACGGTACCCCAGGGTCTTCCAGGGGTCCATTTCAACCAGGGTGCGGCTTGCCTCGAAGGCTTCCCGGGCATTCAGGCGGGATAGGGCGCAGGTGGGCAGAACGGCGGAAGACGAAGGGAACGGAGGGCCCGGGCGGCTCACGGAACCTCCCCTGCCCTGGGTGAGAATGCCCCCGCGCCCGCCGGCGTGGGCCGATTCCCGGGGGGGTCCAGGGCTTCCTTCAGCGTCACAAACCGGTAGCCTCGAGACCGGAGTCCGTCCAGGATTTGGGGAAGAGCCCGGCCGGTGGCATATCCCCGACCGTTGATGTGAAAGATGAGGATGGACCCGTTGGTCGACCGGGATAGGACCCTTCGCGTCAGCCTTTCCGGGGTGAGATGAATGTCGGGATCGCCGCTGGCAAAAGTCCAGTGCACGACCCGGTACCCCAGGTCCTCGACCGTTCGGAGGGTCTTGGCGTCGTAGTTTCCCGCGGGAAACCGGAAGAATTGAGGCTTTTTCCCCGTGATTTCCTCGATGAGCTGCCCGGCAACCAGGACTTCCTCCCGAACCCGGCCGGGTGCCAGCCGTTCCATGTGGTGATGGTGGCTGAGGGAATGGTTTTCCACCTCGACGAAATCCCGGGCGGCGATCCGGCGCAGTTCCTCCCGGTTCCTTCGGGCAAACTTGCCGCTCACGAAGAGTGTGAACGGGATTTGCTCCGAGAGGAGGGTATCCAGAACGGCGGCGTCCAGGTAATGGGGCTGTCCCATTTCACAGGCGTCAAAGGTCAGGGCGATTCGAGGTTCCCGGGTGGGAAGCCGGGTGATGACCTCCCCGGCGGCTGGAATGGGAAAAACCAGGAGAAAAACCAAGACCTTCAGGATGTGGGATCTCGAGGAGGCAGAATTCATTGGACCCTTCCCGTCCCCCGGATCCACGGTCTTTCGGCTTCCCAAAACCTTCCTTCCGTCAATCCGAATCTCCTGCGGACTGCTTTCACGTCCATGATGGTTTCGAAAAAAGTCCCGAAGAGTGCGTTTCTTCGACCCTACCCGATTGAATTCATTAGGTTCCGTTCCGAGAAGAACGACTTCAAACGGGATCATCATCCATCGTTTGCCCCTCGTCGCCATCTCCCAAGCCGGCACTATATGCGAATCAGCCGGGACAGGCAATTTTTTCCGCCCGGGGTATCCGCGCCGGGGAGGGTCTGGATCCGAGACGGGTCCCTTTGCCCGTTGCCTCTGCTTGCCCCAGAAGCATTCTTGACGCCCATGCACTTGTGTGCTAGGGAACACCTATGTTCCGTCCTCATTCTTTACTAGAAGCCAAAAGGTGCGAGGGTTTCTCCCGCAGCCTTGTACCGCACGAAAAAGGTTCCCGGCCGACGGAAGGGGTAGGGTGACCTCGTGGGGAAAATGGAGTCGGACCTCCCGATGCTCCGGGCCCGGCTCGTGGCCGGTTTGCCGCAATAGGCTTGTGAACACCCGAGTCTCCGGAGGGGCTTTTGGGAATGACTGCTTTCCTGACCAGAGGATCTTTGCATCTCGAGAGAATTGCGGGAATCCTGCTGCTTGCCGTCTTTGCGGTGAGCTGCGCCAAAGTCGGGCCGGACTTTGTTCGACCCGGCGCCCAGGTTTCCGATCAATGGATCGAGTCCAACGACGAGCGGGTAAGAACCGAGATCGAGGATCACCGGCAGTGGTGGACCTCTTTCCAGGACCCGGTCCTGGACCGTCTCATCGAGATCGCTTACCGGGAAAACCTCACCCTGCGCACGGCGGGCGTTCGGGTTTTGCAGGCCCGAGCCGAGCTGGGGATCGTGGTGGGCCGGCTCTACCCCCAGTCTCAGAGCCTGTCGGGTTCCTGGGATCGGAGCCGGTCGAGCGAGCGGTCGGCGGGGGCGCCCCAGGACCCCCACCAGTTGACGAGTTCCGCCTATTTCACGACCTCTCAGGCCCAGGTGGGGGGCGCGGCTGCCTGGGAACTGGATTTCTGGGGAAAATTCCGCCGGGCCGTCGAATCCGCCGATGCAAGCCTGCTGGCGGCGGTGGCGGACTATGACAACGCGCTGGTAACCCTCACGGCCGAGGTGGCCACCTCCTACATTCAGCTCCGAACCTACGAGGAGCGTCTAAAGATCGCTCACGAGAACGCGGTCATCCAACGGGAGGGCCTGCGGCTGGCGGAAGCGAAGTTCCGGGGAGGCGCCACCACTCAAAGGGACGTGGAACAGGCGAAGACCCTCCTGGCCGGCACGGAGGCAACCATCCCGGCCCTCCAGATCCTGGTCGGGCAGGCCGAGCACTCCCTGAGCCTTCTGCTGGGCAAGGTCCAGGGTCAACTCGACGAGATCCTGGGCGAATCCCGGGGGATTCCTTCACCTCCACTCGAAGTGGCCGTGGGCATCCCCGCGGAGCTTCTGCGGCGAAGACCGGACATTCGCAGCGCCGAACTCCAGGCGGCGGCCCAATGCGCCCAGATCGGAGTGGCCAAGGCGGACCTTTATCCCCACTTTTCGCTCCAGGGGAGTTTCGGGTTTCTGTCCACGGACGTGGGACGATTCAAGCTAGAGGACATGTTCCTGTGGAAAAGCCGGACGGGGTCTCTGGGTCCGACTTTCCAATGGGACGTGCTCAATTACGGGAGACTCACCAACAACGTTCGAGTCCAGGACGCCTTGTTTCAGCAGGCGATCCTGACCTATGAGCAGGCGGTCCTCCGGGCCCAGAAGGAAGTGGAGGACGCTCTCATCGGATTTCTCCGGGCACAGGAACAGGCGAAGCTGCTCAAGGAAAGCACCGAGGCCGCCACCCGGTCGTTGAAGCTTGCCATGGCCCAGTACCGGGAAGGAATGACGGATTTCACCACCGTCCTCACGGCCCAGCAGGCACTCCTCGAGCAGCAGAACAACTGGGTGTCCACCCTGGGAGACATTGGGCTGAACCTGGTGTCGCTGTACCGGGCCCTGGGAGGCGGTTGGCAGTTGAGGGAAGGTCAGGATTTCGTGCCGGCTCCGACCAAGGCGGCCATGTCCGAACGGACCGACTGGGGGAACCTGCTCGATCCCAAAGCCCTTCCTTCTTCCACCCAGGATCGAAAGGAACCCGCCATACGGCGGCCCGACTGGTAAACAGAACAAAGAGGGGGTCCAGGAGCATGACGGGAAGGAGACCGGAATCCATTCCACGGGGGAAAATGATCGCAATCTGGGGCCTTGCTGCGGCGATCCTGGGTCTTTCTTTGGGGTGCGGGGAAAAGCAGACTTTCGTGCCTCCACCGCCCCCCAAGGTGACGGTGAGACAGCCGATCAGGCAGGCGGTCACCATTTTCCGGGACTTCACCGGAAATACCCAGGCCATCAACACGGTGCAACTGCGGGCCCGGGTGGAAGGCTATCTCGAGAAGGTTTTGTTTCAGGACGGAGCCAAGGTCAAGCAGGGACAGCTTCTGTTCCAGATCCAGGCCGACACGTACGAAGCCAAGCTGAAGCAGGCGGAAGCCGAGGTGTTGTCCCAGAAGGCCAGCCTCGAACATGCCGAGCGAGAATATGCCCGGTTCTCCCAACTCTTCAAAGAAAACGCGGCAGCGGCCACCGACGTCAGCAAGTGGCTCTTCGAGCGGGATTCCGCGAGGGCCAAGCTCCTGTCCGCCCAGGCCCGAATGGAACTGGCCAAGCTGGATCTGAGCTACACCAAGGTGACGGCCCCCTTTGACGGGCGCATCGACCGACGGCTCAAGGACCCGGGCAACCTGGTGGGCTCGGGGGAAAAGACCGTTTTGGCCGAAATCAACCAGATTCATCCCATCTACGTCTACTTCACCATCAGCGAGCGGGACCTCCTGGAATTTCTCGAGATCCGCCGGGCCAAATCCCAGCAAAAGCAAAAACCGGACTGGAGCCTGTACATGGGTCTGGCCAATCAACAAGGGTTTCCCCATATTGGAGAGCTGGACTTTGGGTCCATCACCCTGGATGCCAAGACGGGTACCCTGCTTTTGCGCGGGGTCTTTCCCAATCCCGAAGGGGAGATCTGGGCGGGAATGTACGCGCGAATCCGAGCTCCCGTGGCCACGGAACCGGATTCCCTGCAGGTGCCCGAAACCGCCGTGGCTTCCGACCAGCAGGGCCGATACGTGCTGGTGGTCAACGACAAAAACGTCGTCGAGCGCCGGGAGGTCCAGGTCGGTCCCACATGGAATCAAATGATGGTCGTTAAAAAGGGTCTGACGGGAAACGAGTGGGTCGTTGTGAACGGGCTTCTTCGGGCCATCCCCGGTCATGAGGTCACTCCCTCCAGGGAGGAAGGCCCTGCAAAAACGTCGAGCCCGTCGGAATCCCAAGGCTCATAACCCGTTCCCGTCCGGAAATCCAGCCTTTCCCCTCCGTCCCGGGGGAGGTCCTCCCGTCGCCCCCAGGCGGAGGCGGGACCGGGGTCCGGACGACGGCCAACCAGGAGGAACCGGTTCCGTGATCTCCGATTTCTTCATCGAACGCCCGATTTTCGCCAATGTCATCGCCATCGTGACCATCATCCTGGGTGGAGTTTGCCTCTTCACTCTCCCGGTGGCCCAGTACCCGGACATTGTCCCGCCCACCATCCAGGTATCCACGAGCTATCCCGGGGCCAGTGCCAACGTGGTGGCCCAGACCGTCGGGGTCCCCATCGAACAAGCCGTCAACGGGGTGGAACGGTCCATCTACATGTCTTCCACCAGTGCCAGCGACGGCTCGTACACCCTCACCATCTCCTTTTCCGTGGGAACGGATCTCAACACGGCCCTCACCCTCGTCCAGAACTACGTCCAGGGGGCCCTGGCCCAGCTTCCCACCTCGACCCAGTCCCAGGGCATCAACGTCAAGAAGGTCAGCACCAACATCCTTTGCGGGGTCAGTCTCTATTCCGAGGACGACCGCTACGACGAGACTTTTCTCAGCAACTACGCCATCATCAATCTCGAAAACCCCCTGGCGCGCCTGCCCGGGGTCGGCCAAGCCCGGGTTACCGGCGCGGGCAAGTACAGCATGAGAATCTGGCTGGATCCCACCAAGCTCCAGTACTACAACCTGACGGTGCTGGACGTTCAGAACGCCATCAGCCAACAGAACGTCCAGGTCATCGCCGGAAAGCTGGGCGCCCCTCCCGTTCCGGACGAACAGGCCTTCCAGTACACCATCAACGCCCTGGGACGGCTCTCGGAAGTCGAGGAATTCGAAAACATCATCGTGAAAACCATCCGGGGGGAAGAAACGGCCCAGATCGTGCGGGTCCGGGACCTGGCCCGGGTCGAGCTGAGCCAGCAGATCTATGCCAATTTCGCGGAGGTGACCGGGCACAAGGCCGGGAACATCTTCATCTATGCTCTTCCCGACGCCAACGCCATCAAGGTTTCCGAAGCCGTCAAAGAAGCCATGGGGGAAATGAGCAAGGAGTTTCCCGAAGGGCTCAAGTACCAAATCCTGTTTGATACCACCGACTTCGTCAAGGAAGCCATCAGCAAGGTATATGAGACCCTCATCGAGGCCGGCATCCTGGTGCTCATCGTGATCATGGTGTTCCTGCAGAACTTCCGGGCCATGCTGGTTCCCGCCACCACGGTTCCCGTGACCATCATCGGCGCCTTCGCCGCCATGGCCATGCTCGGGTTCACCATCAACCTCATGACCCTCTTTGCCTTGATTTTGGCCATCGGCATCGTTGTGGACGACGCCATCGTCATTGTGGAAAACGCCGCCCACTACGTGGAGAAGGGGATTCCCCCCAAACAGGCGGCTTCCAAGGCCATGAAGGAACTGACCGGTCCCGTCATCGGGATCACCCTGGTGCTGACGGCCGTCTTTTTGCCCGCGGCCTTTCTGCCGGGAATCACGGGACAGCTGTTCCGACAGTTTGCCCTGGTCATTGCCGCCACGGCCGTCATCAGCGCCGTCAACGCCCTGACGTTGAAACCGGCCCAGTGCGCTTTGTACCTTCGCAAACAGACCAAGGAACTCAATGTCTTTTACCGGGGCTTTAACCGGGTCTACAGCGTCATCGAGGGGGGCTACACGGCCGTCGTCCGTTGGATGGTCCATCGATATCAACTGATGGTCGTGGTCTTCTTCGTCGTCATCGGCATTGCCGGCTGGATGTTCGCCCAGCAACCCACGGGCTTCCTTCCCACCGAAGACCAGGGGTACGGCATGGTGTTCGCCAAACTGCCCGACGGAGCATCCCAGCCCCGGGTCCGGGAGGTCTCGAAAAAGGTGGACGGCATCTTGAAGAAGACTCCGGGGATCAAAGGCTGGGTTACCATCGGTGGATATTCCGTCCTCGACGGGGCCAACGCTCCCAACGTATTCACCAAGTTCCTCATTTACGACAACTGGGGCAAACGCGGGACGGAACTCAGCCAGGAAAAGATTGTGGCCAACCTGCGACGCTCCCTATATTCGGTGGAAGAAGCCTTCCTAGGGGTCCTCATCCCTCCCCCCATTAGCGGTTTGGGGCAGTCGGGGGGATTCCAGATGATGGTGGAAGACCGGGGATCCTTGGGACTCGAAGAGCTGGAAAAGGTGGTCATGGAGCTCCTGAGAGCGGCCAATGCGCAGCCCGGCCTTCGAAACGTCGCCACCACCTTCACGGCCAGCACCCCCCAGCTTTTCCTGGACATCGATCGAACCAAAGCGGAATCCCTGAACGTGCCCCTCAACGACGTCTTCAGCACCCTCCAGGCCTACCTGGGCTCCGCCTACGTCAACCTCTTCAACAAGTACAACCAGGTCTTTCAGGTCTACATCCAGGCCGACGCTCCCTACCGGCTCAAGACCGAAGACATCATGGGCCTGTATGTGCGTAACCAGGACGGCAACATGGTGCCCCTGGGCACCTTGATGGACGCACGCATGATCGAAAGCTCCGAGATCGTGAACATGTACCAGCTCTACCCCGCGGCCGCCGTATTCGGAGGCGCGGCCCCGGGGTTCAGCTCGGGACAGGCCCTGGATCTCATGGAGCAGGTGGCCAGGAACACGCTTCCCCGGGGAGTGAACTTCGAGTGGACGGCCACGGCCTTCCAGGAAAAGCAGGTGGGAAGTATGGCCTATTTCATCTACGCCCTCTCCCTGACCCTGGTCTTCCTCGTCCTGGCCGCCCAGTATGAAAGCTGGACCGACCCGGCCGCCGTAATCCTGGTGGTTCCCATGGCCCTGGTGGGCGTCCTTCTCGCTCTCATTCTTCGAGGCTTCGACAACAACCTGTACACCCAGGTGGGCCTGGTGCTGATGATCGCCCTGGCAAGCAAGAACGCCATCCTGGTGGTGGAGTACGCCCGGGAGCTTCGGGCCGAAGGGATGCCCCTCATGGACGCCGCCGTCGAGGCCACTCGACGCAGGTTCCGCCCTATCGTCATGACTTCCTTTGCCTTCATCCTGGGGGTCGTGCCCCTCTTGGGGGCCCGGGGAGCAGGGGCCGCCAGCCAGCAGGCCATCGGCACCGTGGTGTTCGGCGGAATGCTTTCTTCCACCATCCTCGCCATCCCCTTCATTCCGGTCTTCTACGTGTTGATGCAGAAGCTGAGCGGACGTTTCGGGAAAAGGAAGGCCGAGGAGCATACCGAGGCCGTCGAGCCCGCGCCGGAAGCATCCTGAGCAGGGCCCCGCAGGACCGGGTCTTCCCGTCCGCGCCGGAATCGGCCGTCCGTTGCGGCGGAAGCCGGAATCCCGGGCAAGTGCCCGGATTGCGAGTCTTGAAAACCATGGAAATGCGTTTATGAACGAAAAACTCAGGCAGTTCTATGAAGATTCCAAGGCGTTGATCACCTACCTTCTCGAGGAACACGTCTTCGACAAGATGGCCGACTGCGGGTGCGGCGGGGTGGATGCCTACCGGTCCGAAAGGTTCGACGAGCTCATTCGGAAGGCCGCAAAATCCCTCGGAGAGTTCGAACGGGAGATGAGCCCCCCCGGCCCCTGAATCCCCCCTTCCTTCTGCTTTGAGCCGGATGGAACGGACAATCCCTTCTCCCGGTTTGCCGGGACCATGCCGGAATTGTGTGACG
>JARKQW010000407.1 GCA_029974695.1 Syntrophobacteraceae bacterium
GGGGAGAATCCGTCTGCAGCCATCTTCACATGCAGAAGACCACCTCCCGCCTGGGGCTGGTGGAAATGGGCCTCGAAGCGGACCTCCTGCCTTCCGAGGCTTACGGGCGGGAAAGAGGGACGCCGGGTCGCACCTGCGCTCTTCCGGGTTTTCGGATCTACCGGTCGAACCCGCACCCCGTCTATGTGCCCAAGGCGTACCGGGTGCACCTGGCCTTTCTCTACTCGGCCCTGGACGACTGCCGCAGGTTTCTTCTCAGCACGGAGCCGCTTCCCCGAAGCTGTAGGACCGAACCCCGGACGGAATTCCTTGAGAGCGCCCGGGTGGCTCGCGTGGACCTGGCGGCGGCGGGAGAGGACCTGGACGAGTCCATGGCGGCCCTGGAAGCGAAACTGAGTCCCAAGGAGCCTGCGGTCATCCAGGTTCGGCTGAGCCTGGGGCTTCCGTGGGTGGGGCGCGGGGTCGATGTCTTGCGGGAACGGGGGTATTTCCTGGGGGGAGTTCTCCCCGGCTGGTTTGAAGACGACGGGCTGCTCCTCCAGAAAACCGCCGGGTCCCCTGCCTGGGATTCCATCCGGCTGTACACGGACCGGGCCCGGGCCATCCGGGACATGGTCCGTGCGGATTGGGTCGAAACGGGAAGGTCGACTTCCTGATCGGGGGGTCCGAGTCCGGCCCTCACTCGGCGTGAGGCCTCGAGGGAGGCTCGGCCAGCTGGACGCGCAGAATGTCCTCCCGGGGATTCACCCGATCGATGCGGATTCGGACCATCTCCCCCTGCTGCAGCCGAGTCTTTTCGGGAAGGGGGACGCTGGTCTCGAGGAGAAATTCGGGAATCACCACGTGGGCGTACCGGTCGTTCTGGTCCAACACCAGGGCTTCCCGGATCTGCAGGTCTTCCTGCTCGATGTACTTGAGGAGCCAGTACCGGGTCCATTTGCGCTGAATGTAGAAGATCTTGGACTGGGTCGCCGTCAGCCGGGCGAGGATCTGCTGGAGTTCTTCCCGGGTATAAAGGGCCTCTCCCCCCCCCAGGGCCTGTTTCAGCTGGCGCTGGGAGATGAGGTCCGAGTACCTGCGTATGGGAGACGTGATGGTGGTGTAGCAGGGCAACGCCAGGCTGCAGTGGGATCGCGGCTCCGTGTCCAGCTCCGCCCTGGAAAAAAGCCTTCGCCGGCGATAGACGGCGAAGAGTTCATGCCTGCTCTGGACCAGCTCGTTTTCCGGCCTGCATTCCCCCTGTCCCCGGAACACCGTGGGGATTCCCCGTTCCGCCAGGTAAGCGGCCGCCAGGTAATTGGCGGCGATCATCCACTCGGACACCATGATCTGGCCGGGGATCTCCTTCTCGTACCGGTGAATGCGAATCATCCCCGCCGAATCCACGTAGACGTGGATCTCGGGCAGGGGCAAGAGAATGGCTCCCCGGGCAATCCTCTGGTTCCGGAACCGGAGGGCCAGTTCGTAAAGGATTCGCAGGAAGGGCTCCTCCCGGCACCGTTCGTTCACCGTTTCGTAGGTCAGTTGCTCCTTGACCCGGATGACGCTCGAGACAATTTCGTGTTCGAGGAAGGTCCCCTCCGGGTCTACGCGGATCAGGAAACTGAGGGCGAAGCGGTCCTCGTGGGCCTTCAGGCTGCAGACTCCCTCGGAGAGCTCCACGGGAAGCATGGCGATTCTCCCGTCGGGCAAATAGATGGAGCTGGCCCTTTCCTGGGCTTCGAGGTCGAGGCAGTCCTCCTTGTGGACGAACTCGGCCGCGTCGGCGATATGAATTCCCACCTCGTAGGAGCCGTCCTCGAGGGTTCGAAGGCTGAGGGCGTCGTCGTAGTCTCGAGTGAGGGAGTGGTCCACGGTGAAGGTGTGCAGGTCCCGGAGATCTTTTCTGCGGGAGGGGTCCCACCGGGAAAGAAAGTCCCGGGCTGCGATCCGGGCACCGGCCTGCTGAATCTCCGGGGGGAACTCCGGGGTGAGGTTCTGTTCGAGGAGATACAGGTTCTCGTCTTCGTGCCAGATGCCCAGCCGAACCAGCATGCGGAACGCGGCGTTTTGCTGGGCCGGGACGTTGGCCCGCTTGAAAAGCTCCCGGGCAAAAGAGATGTGAACGGATTCCTGGCCGTGGAGGCAAAAATCCTTGAGGATTTCCACGAACCTCTCTTCGGAATCTGCGGAAAGCGGGGGGCGCGGCTTGCGGTTCCATAAGGCGTGAAGCCACTCGGAGCCTTCCTCGAGCTGCGCTTCCCGCTGTTCTTCGCGTTCGATCTCCTGTCGTCTCTGTTCCACTTTCTCCCGGGAGCGGGCGAAGAACCGGCCGTCCTTAAACTGGAAGAAGAGGCGGTCTTCCAGGAGCACTCGCTGGAGGGCGGCCGCATGGTCGGCGGTCACGGGGGAATTGAACACGAAGCCTGCCAGGGCCCGGGCATCGTAGCTTTCCCCCTCGCCTTCAAGGAGGCTCCACAGCTCCGGGACGTCGATCCGGGTCATGAAGGCCTTGCGCAAGGCGGACATTTCGCCCAGCCGTTTGACCAGCTCGTCCCGGCCCAGCCCCGGGTCCAGGAACGTTCCTCCCCAGTGGATGAGGCGGCTTTGGGAGAGGTTCATTTCCTTGTTCTGTTCCGTGAGGACCGTAAACCTCTGGTTCTTCACCCCAAGGCACACTCCGCACAGCACCTGCTTGGATTCAAAAAATTCCAGGACGGTGCCCGCAGTGATTTCTTCCAGGCCGGGGCGGGTCATGAGGCTTCTCCCGACCGGGCATAGTTCTTCATGTGCTGGATGTAGGACTCGATTCCCGACGCGATCCCGACGGCAAGGGCTTCCTGGAAGGATTTGTCTTTGAGTCGCTTTTCCTCGCGTTCATTGGTGAGGAACGCGGTTTCGATGAGGATACTGGGCATTTCTGCTCCTAAAAGCACGTAAAACGGAGCCTGCTTGACTCCCAGGTCGCGGATTCCCGTGTACCGGGGCTTGAGACCCGACACCAGGTTTTTGTGGACCTCGGAGGCCAGCCGGGAAGATTCGTTGAGCTTGGTGTTGAGCATGAGGTCGTGGAGAATGGCTTCCAGGTCGCTGATCTTCTTGGTCGAGGTGGCGTTTTCGAAGGCCGCCACCCGGGCCGATTCCTTGTCCTTGGAAAGGTTGAGGAAATAGGTCTCGATGCCGTAGTGGCTGCGGTCCTGGTGCGCATTGGTGTGGAGGGAGACGAACAGGTCGGCTTTACTGGTGTTGGCTATGGCCGTTCGTTCCTCGAGGGAGAGAAACCGGTCCTTGGTGCGGGTAAGAATGACCTCGCAACCGGTCTTGGCCTCGATCCCCTTCTTCAACTGGAAAGCGATGGCCAGGGTGATGTCCTTCTCGTAAGTTCCGTTGGGGCTGATGGCCCCCTTGTCCTTCCCGCCGTGTCCCGGATCGATGACAATGCGTTTGACTTCGAGGCCCAACTGCCGGGCGAGGCTGGGGGCCGAAGGACCCGTGGCCTTGGGGATCTGTTTCACCACCGGGGCTGCGGACTTGGGCTTTCCTCCCCGCACATCGATGATGAGACGGGACGGGTCGGAAAGGGTGAAAATGCGATAGCTCCCGATGGGCTTGGTGTCCAGCACCACTCGGGCCAGGGAGGCATCGCACTGCTCCGCGCGAACCTCCTGGAGGAAAGCGTCCATGATCCGGATTTCCGACTTCATCTTTGGACTGATCACGCAGTCCTTGACCTCGACGTAGATCTTGCCCGGCTGGTTGTTCTTGGGGTCCGCGGGGATGGCATGTTCATCGAATCCCACCGGGCCGCTGGTGTACACCGCCACCCGGGTGTAGTCCTCCCCGGACCAGTGCTGGATCTTTTCCATGCGGACCAGGTTGGGACAGGGGGCGGGGGGGGGCGCGGTCGCGCGGGATGGGGGCGTCGAGGCCCCGGTCGTCCCCGGGGAAGGCCCCGCCGGTTTCCCTGCAGTCCCGGCCGTTCCCCCGCCGGGGGGAACCGTGGCGACACTCACTTTCTTGCCCGACGATGCCGGAGGGGCGGCCGAATCCCCGGTCTTCTCTCCCCCGGACTTTTTCCCCCGATCGCACCCCAGGGTTTTTCTCAACAGGGCGGCTTTTTGCTCGGCCCGGGACTTCATGTCCCCCTTGGGGTAGAAAAGGCCCACTTTGGCGAACTCGAGGGAGGCCTGGGACGGGTCGTCGTCCAGGTACACCATGGCCGTGAGGTATTGGGCGTCGTCGGCCAGGGGACTGTTGGGAGACTTTTGGGTCACGGTCCGGTATTGTTCGATGGCGGCCTTCTGCATGGCCCGATCCTTGGTCAGGTCGTACAGGTGGTGGTTGCACTGGCCGATCATGTAATGGGCCTTGTCCCGGTACCTGCCCGCGGAGTCCTCCTTGAGGACCTTTTTGAATTGGGAGGCGGCCTGTTTGAGAGCCTGGACCTTCTGATCCTTGGAAGACACGACCAGGGCCGCCGAATATTCCTTCCTGGCCTGATCGTAGAGGGCATCCACGGAATCGGCCGGGCAGATCGCAGGAAACCCCACGAGCACAACCGTCACAAGCAGGCTCAGCAGGACCCGAATCCGTGCGCCGAAAACGGCTTGGGCCGGAAAGATTTCCATGATGTGTCCGAGAGGGCCGATCCGCCGGGCCCAAATCCCGCGCCGGGGATCGTGCCGGGGCACCCACCCATTCGGACGGCTCGGCTCATCGGGGCCCCCCGGGGCCGGAAGCGCGGTCAAGGTTCTCATGATTTCGCACCTGTGGAAGTGATGACGCCGTCCGCATCGAGGGCGCTTTGGCGGGGCCTGAATCGAGATCCCGTCAGGCTCACGATGCGCTCCCTCATCTCCACCAGTTTCTGCAGGGCGGCCATGGGAGTCAAGTGATCGGGGTCCAGGGAAAGGATCTGCTCCCGAAGCCATTCCAGAGACGAATCGAACATGTGCAGCTGGCGCCCCACCGGGGTGGGCGCATTTCTGCGGCTTGCGCCTCCCTTTGCCGCGGCCGGACGTTCCCTCATGAGGGAAGTCTCTCCTCGCTCGAGCTGCGTCAAGATCTCCTTGGCGCGCCGGGTAACGCCCCCGGGCATTCCCGCCAGTTGTGCCACCTGGATTCCGTAGGAGCGGTTGGCGGCTCCGGGCAAGAGCTTATGGAAGAAGAGAATCTCCCCCTGCCATTCCTTCACCGCCACATTGTAGTTTTTTACCCGCGCACGGGTGCGACTCAGTTCGGTCAATTCGTGGTAATGGGTGGCGAAGAGCGTTTTTATACCTGTATTTTCAAAGTCGTGCAAACATTCCGCCACGGCCCAGGCGATGCTGAGCCCGTCGAAGGTGCTGGTTCCCCGCCCGATCTCGTCCAGGATGACAAGGCTCCTGGAGGTGGCCTGGTGCAGGATGTTGGCCGTTTCCTGCATTTCCACCATGAAGGTGGATCGGCCCCGGGCCAGGTCGTCCGAGGCGCCGATCCGGGTAAAGATGCGGTCCACGATGCCGATTCTTGCCTCCGCCGCGGGCACAAAGGAACCGATTTGCGCCATCAAAACGATGAGGGCCGCCTGCCTCAGGATGGTGGATTTTCCGGACATGTTCGGGCCGGTAATGATCAATACCTGGCGCTCTTCATGATCCAGGACGAGGTCGTTGGGAACAAAAGTGCCGTCGGGGATGCAGTGCTCGATGACGGGATGGCGCCCCTCCCGGATGAAGATCCGGTCCCCGTGATCCAGCTGGGGGCAACAGTAGTTCCCCTTGGATGCGAGATCGGCGAGGGTGGCCAGGCAGTCGAGGCGAGCCGTTCGTTCGGCCATGGCGTTGATCCGGGAGGACTGGGAGGCCACGGCACGGCACAGCTCTCCAAACAGCCGCTCCTCGATCTCCTGCCGCTTCTCGTCCGCCTCCAGGATCTCCGTCTCGAACTTTTTCAGTTCCTCGGTGACGAACCTCTCGGCGTTCACCAGGGTCTGTTTCCGGACATAGTTGTCGGGAACGGCGGCCAGGTTGGACCGGGAGACTTCGAGGTAATAGCCGAAGACTTTGTTGTAGCGGACTTTGAGGGAAGAGATCCCCGTGCGCTGTCGTTCCAGCGCCTCGTATTCGGCCATCCAGCTCTTGGCGTCGCGACTGATGCGAACCAGGTGATCCAGCTGGGCATCGACCCCGGGACGGATGATCCCTCCCGAAGCCATGCTTGCGGGAGGGGGGTCCGTGAGAATTTCTTCGATACGATCGGCCACGTCTTGAAGGGGATCCCAGTGGAGGGCCAGTTCGCACAAGATCCGCCCGTCGGAAGGGGAGGATTCCTCCCCGGGGGTCTCGAGGTCGGGTCGAGGGGATCTGCCGGGTGGCGTCCCTTCCGCCGCCCCGGTTTGCCCTTCGATGCCGGGGGCCGAAGAATGACGGCAAAGGTGAGGAAGGCTGTGCCGGCGGGACAAAAGCTCCCCGATTGCGGGCAAAACCTGCAGGCATCGCTTCAGGGCCACCAGGTCCCGGGGAGAGGACATTCCCGCGCTGTTTCGCCCGTTTAGACGCTCCATGTCTCCCATGCGATCGAGTTCGGCGAGGATCTGCCCCCGGAGGGAGGTCTGCTCGACCAGTTCGGCGACAGCTTGCTGCCTTGCCCGGATCCGCGGCAGGTCCAGGAGGGGATAGCGGAGCCAGTGGTGCAGCTTTCTTGCCCCCATGGGCGTTCGGGTCCGGTCCAGCACACCCAGCAGGGAGGTCTTGTTCCCTGGAGAGTTCGAGGATTGGAAGATCTCGAGGTTCCTCACCGTGGATTCGTCCAGCACCATGTAGTCCGCCCGCCGATAGGGAATGAGCCTTCCAATGTGTTCGCAGGCACCCAGGAGGTTGGCCTCGAGATAGGCCAGGACGGCCCCGGCGGCCCGGATGGCCCACCTCATTCCTTCCATGCCGAAGCTGTCCAGGGAATGGACCCTGAGGCGGCGAAGCAGCCTTTCGTAACCCCGCCGTTCGTCAAAGTCCGCCGAATCCAGGCGGGTGATCCTCATGGGAAGGATTTGCAGCGCCCGGTCCAGCCAGGAAGGCCGAGAACTCTGGTCCAACAGGAGCTCTTTGGGGGAGATGCGCAGGAGCTCCTCGAGAAGCGTTTCTTCCGTTTCGACCTCGACGGCCCTGAAATCCCCCGTGGAGACATCGAGGTAGGACAGGCCGTAGGATTTGCCTTTCGCATGAGATGCCACGGCGGCCAGGTAGTTGGGTTGAGCGGCGTCCAGGTTTCGGCTTTCGAGGAGAAGGCCGGGGGTGATGACCCGGGTGATTTCCCTTCGCACCAGGCCCTTGGCCTTCTTGGGGTCCTCGACCTGGTCGCAGACCGCCACCTTGTGACCCGCCTCGATCAGCCGGGAGATGTAGTTTTCCGCCGCATGGTACGGGACCCCGCACATGGGGACGGGGTTTTCCGCCTGCTTGTCCCGGGAGGTGAGGGCAATTTCGAGGACCTTGGAAGCGAGGACGGCATCTTCCATGAACAGCTCGTAAAAATCCCCCATGCGGTACAGGAGAAGGGCATCCGGATGGCGCGCCTTCATCTCCAGGTACTGCTGCATCATCGGGGTCCGGGTGTTCATTTCGCTCCGTGTTCTGGACCGGGTGGAGTGTGGATGGTCCCTCGCGGTCGATGAGACCTTGGAATCCTAATTGGAATCCCAAGAAGTATAGTACAGACGCCAGGGTCAAGGAAACGACGAAATGAAACGAGACGGGTTGCACTCGGGTCCGGGATGCGGCGAGCCGACGGGGATCTCGATTCCGCCCTCTCAAGAAACTCGATTTGGCAAAGGAGGTCCGTTAGAATGACGTGTTGATGTCGAGTATGCCGACGGAAAAGATTCCTGTGAAACGGGAGGAGTTGGATTGTCCCGGGAGAAGTTCGTCCGCCTGCGCGGGGTTCGCCAGCACAACTTGAAAAACCTGGACCTGGATATCCCCCTCAATCGATTGATTGCGGTGACCGGGGTGAGCGGTTCGGGAAAATCGAGCCTTGCCCTCCACACCCTCTATGCGGAAGGGCAAAGGCGCTACGTCGAGACGTTTTCTCCCTACGCCCGGCAGTTCCTGGAACGTATGGACCCTCCGGACGCGGACCTTATCGAGGGAATTCCTCCCGGCATAGCCATCGAATCGGGCACCGCCGTCCGGAGCTCGCGGTCCACGGTGGGCACCATCACCGAGATCAACGATTTCCTCAAGATGCTTTTCGCGCGGTTGGCGGTTCCCCATTGCCCCAACTGCGGCCGGCCCATCCGGCAGGACACCCCCCAAACCATCTACCGGAGCCTCGAGGCTCTTCCCGAAGGCAGTCGCCTGCTCCTTTGCTTCCCCTACGTGGCGGAAAAGTCCGCGGTGTGGCCCCGGCATCTCATTTCCAAGGGGTTTCTGCGTCTCTACACCTCGGGGCGAACCGTGGACCTGGAATCCATGGACAAGAAAGCCGTCGGGCGGGGGTCGGGAAAAGAGCACCTGGTCGTGGTGGACCGTATTCCGTGGGGGAAGGTCCCCGAGGAAAGGATCATGGACTCCATCACCACCGCTTTCACCGAGGGGAGCGGTCGCATGGCGGCGGTGGTCCTTCCCGAGGAGCTCCTCTGGTTCAGCTCGCGCCTCAGCTGTGCGGACTGCAAGCCGGAGGTGAGCGTCCCGCCTCCTTCGCCCAACCTTTTCTCCTTCAACAGTCCCCTGGGAGCCTGTCCCGAATGCCGGGGCTTCGGGCGAACCATCGGCGTGGACTGGGACCTGGTTGTTCCCGACTCGACCCTGTCCCTCGATCAGGGAGCCGTAAAACCGTGGGGGACGGATCGGGAGGAATACCGAGAACTGCTCGAATTTTGCCGAAAGGAAGGCATTCCCACGGATGTCCCGTTCGGGGCGCTTAGCGAGGCCGACCGGGGAAAGATTCTTCACGGCACCCCGGATTACTACGGAGTCCGGGGTTTCTTCGAGTGGCTCGAGACCAAGACCTACAAGATGCACGTGCGGGTGTTTCTTTCCCGGTACCGATCCTATGAACGCTGCAAGACGTGCATGGGGACCCGGTATCAGCGGGATACCCTCTTGTACCGGTTGAAGGGGGCCACCATCGGCGAATTCTGTTCCTGGAGCATCGAGCGGTGCAGGCAATTTCTGAAGGAGTCGTGGCCCGAGCCGACCGCGGATGCCGCCGCCGATCTGCTGGTGCAGGAGATTCGCAGTCGCCTGGATTTTCTGCACGCCGTAGGGCTGGGGTATCTTTCCCTGGATCGCCAATCGCGGACCTTGTCCGGGGGGGAGGTCCAGAGGGTTCATCTCACTCGAGCCCTGGGATCCGCCCTGGTGAACGTCCTCTACGTTTTGGACGAACCCAGCGTGGGTCTTCATGCCCGGGACCAGGGACGGCTCATGACCCAGTTGCGCCGCCTGGTGGACATGGGAAACACGGTGGTGGTGGTCGAGCACGATCCGGAGATGGTCCGGTTCTGTGATGAAGTGATCGACCTGGGACCTGCGGGGGGGGAAAAGGGAGGCAGGGTCCTTTTCCAGGGGCCTCCGGAAGATCTGCCTCGATGTTCCGAGAGCCTGACGGGACGATATCTGGGAGGTCCCGGGGCCGCGCGGATGCCCCGGGCAAGGAGGACCCCCGACGGTCGTCCGGCCCTCACCATTCGCGGAGCCCGGGAGCACAACCTTCGGGACGTGACCTGCACCATTCCCCTGGGCCTGCTGGTGGGCGTCAGCGGGGTTTCGGGGTCCGGCAAGTCCACCCTGGTGGAAAAGACCCTCTATCACAACTGGCTGCGCCGGACGGGCCGTTCCACCGAGACCCCTGGGATCTGCGACGGCCTCGAGGGGGCCGAGTCCGTCCGGGAGATGATCCTGGTGGACCAGCAACCCATCGGGCGAACGCCCCGAGCCAATCTCCTTACCTACACGGGGGCCCTGGACCCCCTCCGGAAACTGCTGGCCCAAACCCCGGAAGCCGTGGCCCGGGGGTTGTCCACCCGGTATTTCTCCTTCAACGTTCCCGGGGGACGATGCGAATCGTGCCGGGGGGAGGGTTTCGAGCGAATTGAGATGCAGTTCCTGGCGGACGTGACCGTTCGCTGTCCCCAGTGCAACGGCCGGAGGTTCAAGGACGACATCCTGGAGATTCGCGTTCGAGGCCTGTCCATCGGGGACATCCTCGAGTGCACCGCCCAGGAGGTCCTGGATCGGTTCGCGGATGTGGAACCGCTGGTGCGTGCCCTGCAGCCGGTGGTGGCCATCGGCCTCGAGTACCTTCGACTGGGACAGCCCCTGAGCAGCCTGTCCGGGGGGGAAGCTCAACGCCTGAAGCTCATTCGCTACCTGGTCTCCAACGGGCCCTCGAGCCTTTCTAAGAATGCGCACAAGCTATTCCTCCTGGATGAGCCCACCACCGGACTCCACCCTCACGACCTCCAAAAGCTCCTGCGAGTGCTCGATCGTTTGGTGAACGACGGGAATACCGTGGTGGTGGTGGAACACAACCTGGATCTCCTCGACGCCTGCGATTGGATCCTCGAGCTGGGTCCCGAAGGGGGAGAGGAGGGCGGCCGAATCGTGGCCGTGGGCTCCCCCGAAGACATCGCCCAAAACCCCGACAGCCCCACGGGGCAGTTCCTGAAACGAAGGCACGAAGGGGCAATCCCCGCCCCGGCCGGGGAAGGCGGTCCTTTCATCCCCTCGGGGTCCGCCCAAAGATCGCCCCCCGCCGTCCCGTCGGCCGAGGATGCCATCATGGTGCGAGGCGCCCGGGAACACAACCTCAAGCTGAGCCGCCTCGATCTTCCCCGGGAAAAGATGACCGTTCTTACGGGGCTCAGCGGGTCGGGCAAGTCCACCCTGGCCTTCGACGTGCTTTTTGCCGAGGGCCGGCGCCGCTACCTCGAATGCCTGTCCACCTACGTGAGGCAGTATTTCAAGGTCCTCGAGAAGCCGGACGTGGACCAGGTCCTGGGCCTGCCCCCCACCGTGGCCATCGAACAGCGCACCAGCAGGCTGAATCGACGTTCCACCGTGGCCACCATTACGGAAGTCTATCATTTTCTTCGGCTGCTCTATTCCAAGCTGGGAAGACAACGGTGCCCCGACTGCGGCCGGGAACTGACGGCCCTGTCCCATGATCGAATCCTTGCCCTGGTGGAGCGCGAGATGGTGCGGGGAGAGGCCAAGGTCCTGGCTCCCCTGGTGCGGGGCAGAAAAGGGATCTATCGAGACCTCTTTTTGCGGCTTCGCAAAATGGGGTTTCAGACCGTGCGCGTGGACGGGCAGTGGAAGGACCTGGCCCTCGTGCCCTCCCTCGAACGACACCGGGAACACGACATCGAGGTCCTCATCCCCCACCGAACAAGTGCCTCGAGTCCTGCGGCGGAGTTGAGCTCGGCCGTGCGAAAGGCGTTGGCGCTGGGGGGCGGCACCCTCCACTTGGCGGGGGCGGAAACCCGGGTCTTGAGCGATCGGCTCTACTGCCCCACCTGCAACCGGGGGCTCGCTCCCCTGGACCCTCGCCTGTTTTCCTTCAACAGCAGGCTGGGGGCCTGCCCCTCCTGTAGCGGCCTGGGGATTGTGGAAAAGATCAACGAGGAACGACTGTTGGGCCCTCCTCACCTGGGCCTTCGGGAAGGGCTGTGGGATTTCCTCCAGACCTCGGTTTTTCGCGGAAGGTACCGTTCCTGGGGGGCACGGCTGCACCAATACTGGACCCAAGAGCTTCAATTGAACCTGGATCGTCCCGTGGGCGAGCTCGAACCCGACCTGAGGCACGCCATCCTCTACGGCCGTGACAAAGGCTCTCCCGGGCTCCTGGCCGTTCTCGAGAAGGGGCCTTCGGACGAGAAGATCCAAAAGGCCCTGGCCCCCTTCCGAGAAGAGGCGATCTGCCCCGAATGCGGGGGAGCCCGCATCAACCGCCAGGCGCGATCCGTCGATTTCAAGGGGCGGACCATCACCGACCTGGTGGATCTTAGCATCCGGGATTTCCAGGACCTGTGGAAATCCGTCGACCTTGGGGAAACGGAGCGCCCCGTGGGCCTGCCCATCCTGAGGGAAATCCTGACAAGGATCTCCTTTTTGAGAGAGGTCGGACTGGATTACCTGACCTTGAATCGATCCGGGGATACCCTCTCGGGGGGCGAAGCCCAGAGGATTCGACTGGCGGCTCAGCTGGGATCAAACCTGCTGGGGGTCTGCTACATCCTGGACGAGCCGACCATCGGGCTTCATTTCACGGACAACGATCGGTTGCTGAACAGCCTCGAGAAACTCAAGGACAAGGGGAATACCATCATCGTGGTGGAACACGACCCGGAAACCATGCGCCGGGCGGATGTGCTCATCGAGTTGGGTCCCGCGGCGGGAAATGAAGGGGGCCGATTGACGGCCCGGGGAAACTTCCAAAGCCTGTGCCGGGATGAAGAGACCCTCACGGGCCGGTGGTACGGGACATCGGTGGATCACTTGTACGGGCTGACCCGGCGAAGGCCCTTTGCCCCGACGGGGTGGATCGAGGTGCTGGGTGCGGCGGAGCGGAACCTTAAGGGGATCGACGTGAGGATTCCCCGGGGGGCGCTCACCTGCGTTACGGGCGTGTCCGGGGCGGGAAAGAGCACCCTGGTCCACGAGGTGATCTACCGCGTGCTGTCCCGGCTTCTGGGAAGAGACAACGGTCAAGGCGCCAACATCCGGGGTGAGTTGATGGGGATCGAGGGGATTCAGCGCGTGCTCGAAGTGGACCACAATCCCATCGGGAGGACCAGCCGATCCATTCCGGCCACCTATGTGGGGGTGTGGGACGAAATCCGCCGCCTCTATGCCATGCTGCCCGATTCCCGGGTGAGAGGGTTCACCCCGGGTCACTTTTCCTTCAACGTCAAGGGAGGGCGCTGCGAGAACTGCAAAGGGCAGGGGCAGCTCAAGGTGGAAATGCATTTTCTGCCCGACGTGTTCGTGCCCTGCGAATCCTGCGGCGGGAGACGCTTCAACGAGGAAACCCTGGCCGTGCGCCTCAAGGGCAAAAACATTGCCGAGGTCCTGGCCATGACCATCGAGGAGGCCTCCCGGTTCTTCCTGGCCTTTCCCGGCATTTCCCGCTCTTTGCGGATCCTGAATGAACTGGGGCTCGGGTACCTGACCCTGGGCCGGCCCAGTCCCACCCTGTCCGGCGGAGAAGCTCAACGGATCAAACTGGCCGGGGAACTGGGCAACCACCGCGGTCCCACCCTGTACGTCCTGGACGAGCCGACCACGGGACTGCATCGGGCGGACGTGAAGAAGCTGCTCGAGGTCATGTGGGCCCTCACGGACCGCGGCCACACGGTGGTGGTCATCGAACACACCCTCGATTTTGTCTGGGCCTCGGACTACGTGATCGACCTCGGACCTGGAAGCGGGGACAGGGGAGGACGGCTGGTCGTGGCGGG
>JARKQW010000232.1 GCA_029974695.1 Syntrophobacteraceae bacterium
GCGCCGAAGACCTTGACGAAGTCGATGAGATCGTCCAGTTCCTTGCGGGAGAGGCCGCTTCCCCCGGGCAGGCGGACGACCTTGACCAGTCCTCCCCGTTCCACGGCCTGGCGAAAGACCCGAAATTCCGACGCCGAAGCCAGATCGGTGATGTCGCCTAACTGTAACCCAAACCTCAGGTCCGGGCGATCCGTCCCGTATCGATCCACGGCATCCGCATACGTCATGCGGGGAAAGGGAATCGGCAGATTCAGCTCCAAGAGCTCCCCGAAGATCCGAACGATCCAGCCCTCGATGAGGTCATAGACCGTCTGCTCCCGCAGGAAGGACATTTCCATGTCCACCTGGGTGAATTCCGGCTGGCGGTCCGCACGCAGGTCCTCGTCTCGAAAACACTTGACGATCTGGAAGTATCGATCGAATCCCGCCACCATGAGAAGCTGCTTGAAGAGCTGGGGGGACTGGGGGAGGGCGTAGAACTTTCCGGGGTTCACCCGGCTGGGGACCAGGTAATCCCGAGCACCCTCGGGGGTGCTCTTGGTGAGAACCGGGGTCTCCACTTCCAGGAACCCCCGTTCGGACAGGTAATTGCGGGTCAGTTGCGCGGCCCGGTGACGGAAGAGCAGGTTCCCGTACAGGCGCGGGCGCCTCAAATCCAGGTAGCGGTACCGGAGCCGAATGTTTTCTCCCACGTCCAGGTCGTCTTCGATCTGAAAGGGGGGGGTCCGGGAAGGGTTCAGGATCTTTAGCCGGGAAATCACGACCTCGATCTCCCCCGTGACCAGCTTGGGGTTGGTCATCCCCTCGGGGCGCGGCCGTACCGTCCCCTCAACGGCAATCACGAACTCATTGCGCAGAACATGGGCCCGGGCATGAGCCTCGACGTCGTGCTGCGGATCGAAGACCACCTGGGTGACCCCTTCCCGGTCCCGCAAGTCCACGAAGATGAGTCCCCCGTGGTCCCGTCTTCGGTGTACCCAGCCCATGAGGACGACGACTTTCCCCACGTCCCCCGGACCCAAAACATTACAGGAATGGGATCGCTCCCAGTCCTCCAACGAATCCGGTTTCAACTCTCGGCCGGCTTCCACCGAGGCCGCCGACCGGGAATCCTCCCGCGCTGTTTCGAGCTGATCCACTCGTGATCCTCCTGGTGACCCAAATGGGAATGATCCACCCGGGTCCTGAATAAGACGCCCGGTCCCGAGAGGGTCCGGCAATGCGTCCGCCGTCACCCCGTCGGCAGAGTCCGGGCGTGCCGCACCGCCTCGCCCAAAGGCACAATCCTCTGGTTCTTCTCCCTCATGTCCCGCAACTGGATTTCCCCCCGTCCCAGCTCATCTTCCCCCAGGATGAACACAAACCGGGCCCCCAGCTTGTCCGCCCGCCGCATTTGACTCTTCAGGCTCCGCCCTTCGTAATCGAGCTCGGCCCCGATCCCGGCGCTCCTGAGCCTCTGGACCAGCAGAAACCCCTCCTCCCTGGCCGCGGATCCCAGGGTGGCCACAAAGAACCGGGCATTCCTCCGGGGCATCCCGCCCTGTTGTTGAAGGAGAAGTACCAGCCGTTCCATGCCCACGGCAAACCCGATCCCCGGCAGGTCCGGGCCTCCCAGGTCCCGGATCAGCCCGTTGTAGCGACCGCCGCCCCCCACGGCGCTTTGAGCCCCCAGGCGGTCCGTAACCACCTCGAAGGTGGTTCGCATGTAGTAGTCCAGCCCCCGGACCATGCGGGGATCGACGGCAAAAGGGGTGTCAAGCCTGGAAAGGTAGTCCTGCACCCGGGAAAAATGATCCCTGCAGGGGTCGCAGAGGGTCTCCAGCAGCACGGGCGCCGTCTCGAGGACGGTCTTGCAACGTTCCACCTTGCAGTCCAGGACCCGCAGGGGATTCACTTCACGGCGGCGCAGGCAATCGGGGCACAAGCCTTCCGCTTGGGAGGCCAGAAACACCCGAAGGCTTTCCCGGTAGGACTTTCGGCAATCCCGGCAACCCAGGGAATTGATGTGGAGTCCCACTCCCGCCAGTCCGACCTTTTGGAGAAAAAGCCGGAGCATGAACATGATTTCCGCGTCCAGCATCGGGTCGTCGATTCCAAAGGCTTCCACATCCACCTGGTGAAACTGGCGGTACCGTCCTTTCTGAGGACGTTCGTGGCGAAACATGGGCCCCATGGAGTAAAACTTCCGGGCCAGGGGATCGGCATACAGGTCGTTCTGGATGAAAGAGCGAACGATGGATGCCGTGGCTTCGGGCCTCAAGGCAAGCCATTCCCCTTTTCGATCGGGGAAAGCATACATCTCCTTTTCCACAATGTCGGTGTTTTCCCCGATACTCCGGGTGAAGAGCTCCAGTTTCTCCAACACGGGAGTTCGAATTTCCACGTATCCAAAATCCTGGAAAATCCGGCGGGCCGCCTCCTCTACCTGCTGCCACCAGCCGATTTCCCCAGGCAAGATGTCGTTCATGCCTCGAACGGCCTGTATCCGTTCCATGAAGAATCCTCGACCCAAATCCGCGGGAGTGCCGCCCCCAAAGCCCCCCAGACTCCCTCTGCAGGGATCTCTCCCCAGCCGGAACGGCAGCCCCTCGAAAAAATTCCCAAAAACGAAACCGGGACCTCCCCGGTAGGCGACTTTTCCTTAAGAAACGCCTTGTGAAAAGTCAAGGGAAACCTCGGAACCGCTCCCCACCCGCTCACTCCAGCGCCCGAGAGCAGGATTCCCGATTTCCCCCGACCGCCCGGCCCTTACCACGGGCACCCGCCCATCCATCGGTTCTCCGCCCGTTGCCGCTACCCCGAGTGGTATCGTTTCCCCAAATAAAATGAGCGGCTCCAGGAACCGCTCACCTCGTGCAACAAGGGTTCTAGAATCTAGTCAGATCTTCTTTTCGGCCACCAGTCGGGCGAAATGCTCGAAAGAGCGGTCGTAGGTTCTTTCGGCCTTTTCCGGGAAACAGCATCCCGGGAGCTGTCGGCTTTTGAGATGGTAACGCAGGCAATCACAGCAGGTCCCCTTCCGGGCGCAGGGATCGTAGCTGCAGTTGCAATTCTTCAGGTTCTGTTCCTGCTTGCATTCCATGCCTCAAATCCTCAATGGGCCGCTGCCCGCTTGTCCCCCTTGGAAATCACGAGGCTCAAGAGAAACAGCAGAACGATTTCCCACACCACGACCCCCGTCCAGTTCTCGAACAGGTGGAAGAACAGCCCTCCACCGATGATGGCAGGAACAATTGCCAAAATGACCATTCCGGCACGCCAAGCCCAATTTGACATATCCTTCCCTCCCCTTGGAATTTGTTAGCGACCCTCGCGCCTTTCCTAACACAAGGTCTCGCCGGTTTCAACGGGAACTTTCCTCGACAGCTCTGCGCCCCTTGCCCGGCGCCGTGCCTTCGAGACGACTTTTCTCGACTCGTCTTCCACATCTGGCCACATTCTTGCATAAAGAAGGGTCAGATTCCACCAACACATGCCCCACTTCCAAGCGACGGAGAGCCAGGCGACTTACCCAGCCGGCTCTCTTTCTTTTTGTGGCCCGGAGGTTCCGTGAACACTTCCCTCGAGTCCCTTTCGCAAGAGAGTCCCTCCTTCGGCTCCCGGCCTGCCCGGGGCCGGCGTCTCGAGTCCCGCCGCCCTTCCCGCGAAAGCCCCCTCCGGGTCTCATCCCGTCTTCCGGACGATCGGATATGGCCCGGAAGACCTCGACCCGGCCCCGGGATTCCGGTCCGGCGATCTTCGGGAAAATCTCTCCACAGGTTCTCATTTTGATGATATTTCATCATCTTCACGAGGGTTCCCCCGACCCGGGACCGCCAAAGCCCGACCGCCTCCGAAAAAGGCCGACCGCCGGCCCGGGTTGTGGAATGCACATCCAATATTGTAGAAAGGACTCTTCAATGAAAGGGCCGGTGGGTTTCCCGGTCCCCACCCGGGACGCCTTGGGCCCGCTCCCCGCAGGCGAGCCTAGAATCATGAGGGATGCCATGTTTCAGACATTGCCCCGGAAGCTGCGACAAGTGGCGGAGGACGATCCCCGGAAAGTTGCCGTTGTCTACAGGGACCGGGAAGAACGCATCGAGATCCCGTACGGCGATCTGCTCGAATCTTCCCTGGGCGTCGCATCCTGGCTCCAGGCCCGGGGGGTGGCCCGGGGAGACCGCGTCGCCTTGATTCTCGAAAACCGCCCCGAATGGCCCATGAGCTATTTCGGAATTCTCTTTTCCGGAGCCGTCGCCGTCCCCATCGATCCCCAGTCCAAACCCGACATCGTCTCCTATATTCTCGAAACAACCAGGGCGACCTTCGTTTTCACGTCTTCGGGTCTCTCCTGGAAGAACACGGTCCTTCCCTCGTCCCTCAAGGGGTTCGTCTCCGTAGGCGGACCAAACCCATCCCTTCCCCATGCCGTGTCCTTTTCCGAAATTCCCCGAGTTGTATCCACCTCGGCGGATTTCCCCGAGGCCGGCCTCGAGGACCTTGCCTCCATTATTTTCACCTCCGGCACCACCGGCCTTCCTAAAGGCGTGATGCTCACCCACAAGAACTTCTATGCCAACTACCTGGGCGTGGTGCGGTTGGACGCCGTGACCTCCCAAGACAACTTTCTGTCGGTACTCCCCCTTCATCACGCCTTCCCTTTCATGGCCAACCTGCTCACCCCCCTCTTTTACGGGGCTCGGATCACCTATGTGAGCACCCTCAGGGCGGAAGTCATCTTTCAATGCTTGAAGGAGGAGAACGTGACCGTCCTCGCTCTTACCCCCCAGGTGCTCCAATTCTTTTACCACGGCATCCAACAGCGGATTCGAGGAATGCCTTTGGGCTCGGGGAGACTCCTTTTCCGGTTGCTGGATTTCACCTGGAAACGATCCCGGCGCACCGGGAAAAACCTTGCCGAACCCATCCTTTCCCGGATTCGCGCCGGGTTTGGTTCTCGATTTCGCTTCTTCGTCTCGGGAGGAGCGAAACTGGACGAGGATCTCGCCCGGAGCTTCTTCAAGCTGGGACTGATGGTCCTGGAAGGCTACGGCCTTACGGAAACCTCTCCCGTGGTGAGCATCAACCCGCCCCAAGCCCCACGGATCGGGTCCGTGGGAAAGCCCCTGTGGGGGGTCGAGGTGAGGATTTTCCAACCCGACGCCGACGGGGTAGGAGAGATCCTCCTTCGGGGCGCAAACGTGATGAAGGGATACTACCGCAACGAGGAGGCCACCCGGGAGGCCGTCCGGGACGGTTGGTTTCACAGCGGGGACCTGGGTTGCCTGGATGCCGACGGATACCTCTACGTTCGCGGCCGTATCAAGGACCTCATTGTGCTCAGTTCGGGCAAGAACGTCTCTTCCGAAGAAGTCGCCGCCCACTACGCCCAGGCACCTTCCATTAAGGAGATCTTCGTCATGGCCGCTCCCACCCAGGACCGCCTGGTGGCCCTGGTGGTTCCGGATTTCCAATATTTTCGGGAATCGGGGGAAACGGACCTCTACGGAAAGATCAAGTGGGACCTCGAATACTACTCGCAGAAGATCGAATCCTACAAGCGAATTCGCGGGTTTGTGCTCCATCACAAGGAGCTGCCCAAGACTCGTCTGGGAAAGATTGAACGCTACAGGGTGGAAGAAATCTACCGGGAAAAGATCCGGGAAACCCGGGGAAAGACCCAGCCACCCCCCGAAGAAAGCCTGTCCCCTACGGCCCGAAGAGTCCTGGGCGTTTTGGAGGCCCGGACGGAAATCCGAGAGATCTCCCCCGACGATCATCTCGAGCTGACCCTGGGGCTGGACTCCCTGGGTCGGGTGGAATTGCTGACCTCCATGGAGAAGGAGTTCGGGGTCCGCATCGAGGAGAGCCGGTTTCACGAGGTCTTCACGGTGGATGAGCTCGTCCGGCTGGTGGAATCCCTGGAAAAGCAAGGAGGAGCCGAGGTTCGGGAATCGGCCCGAAGCTGGCTGGAAGTCCTGCAGGCAAGACCGCCGGAGTCCCTTCTTCGCAAAGTCGGGATCGTTCCGAGCTGGTCGGCCCGGGCAGTGACTCTTTTCATGGCTGTGATTCTGGATCCCCTGTTTTCAATCCTCTTCCGCCTCCGAGTGCACGGAAGAGAGCACCTGCCGCATCCGCCTTACATTCTCAGTCCCAACCATGCCAGCTACATGGACGGTTTTCTCGTCTTCAGCTCCGTTCCTTTCTCCCAAAGGCTGCGGCTCTATTTTCAGGGCTACCGGATCATTTTTGA
>JARKQW010000254.1 GCA_029974695.1 Syntrophobacteraceae bacterium
CCACCAGGTGGCGTAAGTGCTGAAC
Source organism: Syntrophobacteraceae bacterium (assembly GCA_029974695.1). Classification (GTDB taxonomy): domain Bacteria; phylum Desulfobacterota; class Syntrophobacteria; order Syntrophobacterales; family Syntrophobacteraceae; genus JAGPLX01. The sequence goes on from JARKQW010000254.1 coordinate 26, forward strand.
CGATTCCCCTTGGTGTGATCGAATCGTCCCACGGCCTTGAGGAGCCCCAGGTTCCCTTCCTGGATCAGATCATCAAAGCTCATTCCCCGCCCCCGGTATCGTTTGGCGATACTGAGAACCAGGCGCAAATTGGCCTTCACCATCTCCTGCTTGGCAAGATCGATGGACGCCAGGATGGACCGGGTGCGCCGCAGAAGGTCGGAAAACAAGGGTGTGTTGGAGGAGATTTCCGCCCCGCGCTCGAGAGTGCGAAGGATGACCTTGAGGATCTTGTCCCTCACCCCCGGGAAGGTTTTCTCATGGCAGATGAGCTTTTCGATCTTGCCCTGCAGGTCCACGAGGGCCGAATCCTCATCCGCGTGCTCTTCCACCATTCGTACGAGTTCCTCTTCCCCCCGGCGGATGATTTGAGCCAGCTCGATTTCCCTTTCCTGCGTCAGCAACGGGTAGCCGGCCACCTCCTTGAGGTAGCAGGTCACGGGATCGTCTTCGAAATCTTCGGACAGGGCCGCTCCCCCCGCGGGCAGATCTTCCTCTTCCACTTCCTCCCCGCCATAGCCCGTCTCGTGCCCGGCTTCTTCCCGTTCCTCTTCCGCTTCGGGCGTATCCAGGGCAAGATCCGTTTCCGCAAATTCTCCTTCCATCATCCCCTCTTGAAACAGGTTGTCGAAATCATCCTGCAGTTCCGACTTGGTCAAGAGAAGATCCAGAGGGATGCAGTTTTCCGAAGAGTATGTGGTCATTCAAACCCTCCAATGCGGGGTACATCCTGAAGCGATCTTCCTCCCCCCGCTGCTTTCCTATTGGTTCTCCGCAGGCTTTCGCATCCTTGCCCCGAAGGCAACGGAAGGGATCCACCCTGCGGTTTTCCACGTAAGATGATAAGTACACTCAAATACTTAGTCAATTCTTAGGAATAAGGATCCCCGGTAGGCCCAAACCTTCGGCGTGCTTCCTGGATTCTTCCAGAAACCTTTGGATCACGGTTGGTCGCGTGAGAGGAGCTGCGTTTCCCGATATGTGGCCGTCCTATAAATGAATCTCAGCAATGTCTCCGTCCTGCAGGACATAATCCCGCTGAACCATCTGTCCGTCAAAGACCCCTTTACCCCATACTTTGGCAAATTTCAATTTATTTCTGAAGTCCTTGTGGATTTTTTCCGCGAGATCCTCTATAGTGGCTCCTTTGGCCAAGATGAAAGGCGCCGTCATGTCGGGGTCCTTCCCTCCGGGCTTGGTGTAAACCCGAATGATCTGCGCCTGGTCAAAGACCATACGGAGAAAAGCCCCCAGGTTCCGCGAAGTCCGGGTCGAAATTCCCACACAAGGCAGCTTCCATTCCGAGAGCTCCAGGAATGCCCGGTAGTCTTCCTCATCCCCTTCCTCATCCACCTTGTTCACCGCCACCAGGATCTTCTTGACGAACGGCATTTTGGGCAGGTCCCCGGGAACCGGTCGGCCCAGGGGATAAATCCGAAGCCCCTCCAGGATCTTCAGTGTGTCTTCCAGCTGCTGCAGGGGGTCCGCATGCAGGTCCACGAGGATGACCAGGATGTCCGCACGGCGCATCAAGTCGGTCATGCCCGGATCGATCCGCTCCAGGGTAATGGCGGGAGTATCCACCAGTTGGAACTGGATGTTTTCGAAGGGAGCCATCCCCGGGGTCGGTTTCCAGGTGGTGTGCGGGAACTCGGCCACCTCGGGGCAGGCGTTGCTCAAGCACGCTACGAGGGAGGACTTTCCCACGTTGGGAGCGCCCACCACCAACACTTGGGCCGCTCCCTCCCGTTCGATGGAAAAGGTCGCCGCCCTCCTGGCTCCGCCCTTCTTCTGCTGGGCCTGGTCCTTGAGTTTCCCGATGCGACGGCGAAGGTCCGCCCGCAGCTTATCCGTGCCCTTGTGTTTGGGCATGATGGTAAGCATTTCTTCCAGGGCCTCGATCTTCCCTTCGGAGGTCTTGGCTTCCCGAAATCGTTTCTCCGCTTCGTAATAGTGCGGCGGCAGGTTCGCGGGCATACGCGAATCCCCCTGCTCCTTTCTCTCCACAGAATCTATGGATCGTTGCCCCCGGGCCGTTGAAACGGGAGCTTCCCGGTTGCCAAGCGTCTGCAAAGTCTATATAAGGGTTTCGTCGGTCGTCGGCCCCGCAAGATCCGGACAAACAAAGGAGACAATGCCTTGACCTGCCCAAAGTGTGAAAAAGAGTTGGACCTCGTTCGAACCTGACGTCGGGTGTACTGGCACTGCCGGGACTGCGGTGCCACATATCCCTTATCGGAGCTCCGCCACACCCTTTCGGAGGAAACGGAGGCCGAGCTTTCCCACTGCAGGGTGGACCGGCTGTAGCGGGCCGAGCCTTTTCCCCCTCGACGCCCTTGCCGTTTTCGGGAGACTCCCGGCAGGTTTCGTTGCACCCGGGGGGCGATCCCGACCTAGAGTCTCTCCTCGATCAGTCTCCGAGCGAGGTCCAGGGCATCGTCCAGTTTTTCCGGGCGGTTTCCTCCCGCCTGGGCCATGTCGGGTCTTCCGCCGCCGCTGCCCCCCACTTCCCGGACGATCTCCCGGATGAGTTCCCCCGCGTGAACCCGCTTGACCAGGTCCGGGGTAACCCCCACCAGTAGAAACACCTTCCCCTCGTGGACCGATCCCAGCACCACCACCCCGCTCTTCAACCTTTCCTTGAACCGGTCGTTCATTTCCCGCAGGACCTTGGGATTGTCCGCCTCCACCCGGGTGACGAGGACGGTCGCCGAGCCGATCTGCCCGGCCTCCGCCAGCAGGTCCGCAGAGCGTCGGGCGGCAAAGGAAGCCTTGAGGGATTCCAGCTCCTTTTCCATCTGCTTTTGAGCATTAAGAAGTCGCTCGATCCGATCGGGGAGCTCGACAACCCCGGTTTTGAGCAAACCGGCGGCTTGGCGCAGCACGGTCTGCTGCTTTTGGACATACTCGAGGGCCCGTCTTCCCGCCAGGGCCTCGATTCTCCTCACCCCGGCGGCGATTCCCGTCTCCTGGAGGATGACGAAAAGCCCCACGTCTCCCGTGCGGTGCGTGTGGGTGCCTCCGCAAAGCTCTCGGCTGAGGCCCGGGATCTCCACAAGCCTCACCTCCTCCCCGTATTTCTCCTCGAAAAGCGCCATGGCGCCCGTCTTCATGGCCTCTTCCAACCCCATGACCCGAACTTCGAGGTCTTGATTCCGGCGGATTTCCAGGTTCACCCGGCGTTCGATCTCCGAAATTTCCTCGGGGCTGAGGGCCGCAAAATGGGAGAAATCGAAACGCAAACGGTCGGGGGCCACCAGAGACCCCGCCTGCTTCACGTGGTCTCCCAGCACCTTGCGCAAAACCGCATGCAGGATATGGGTGGCGGTATGATGCAGCGCCGTGTCCTGTCGCAGGGCTTCATCCACCTTCAACGTCACCTCGTCCCCCACGCGGACCGACCCTTCCAGAACTTTTCCCACGTGGACGAAAAGGTCCCCGGGAAGCCTCATGGTATCCAGAACCTCGATCCGTCCCGAAGGCCCCAGGATCTCGCCCCGGTCTCCCACCTGTCCTCCCGTTTCGCCGTAGAAGGGGGTCTCGGAGGTCACCAGCTCGATCTCTTCCCCCGTTTCCGCCTCCTGCACGGCCGTCTCGTTCAGAATGACGGCCTCCACCTTAGACCAGGCCACCAGGGTTTCGTACCCTAAGAAGACCGTTTTCAGGCCCAGAGCCGAGAGCTGCCGATACACTTCGGCAATTTCCCTTTCTCCGCTTCCTTTCCAGTGCAGTCGAGACTGTTTTCGCTGCTTTTCCATGAGTTCCTGGAAGCCCGCCTCGTCCACCCGGAAGTCCCGGTCCCTCACCGTATCACTAATGATATCAATCGGAAAACCCTAGGTATCGTAGAGCTTGAAGATGAGAGAACCTGGAATGGACTTCTCTCCTTCGTCCTGTAAACGCCTGACTTCGCTCTGGAGAAGCTTCAAACCGAAGTCCAGGGTCTCGTTGAACCGTTCCTCTTCATGGAGAATGACCCGGGTGATGAAGCTCTTGCTCTCGAGCAGTTCCGGGTAAGCGTCCTCCATGGAGGTCATCACCGCCACCGCCATGTCGTGGAGAAACGGACGGTCCAGACCCAGGAAACGCCCATGCCGCAACGCCCGGCGGATCACCCGGCGCAGGACGTAACCCCTGCCCTCGTTGCCGGGAAGCACTCCGTCATTGATGAGAAAGGCCGCCGCCCGGCTGTGGTCGGCGATGACCTTTACGGACACGTCCTTTTCCCCATAGCTGCCGTAACGGTAGCCGGTCAACTCTTCGATCCTTGACATCATGGGAGAGAACAGGTCCGTGTCGTAATTGGAAGGGACTCCCTGTTTTACGGCGGCGATGCGCTCGAGGCCCATGCCGGTGTCGATGCTGGGTTTGGGAAGGGGTTCCAGGCTCCCGTCTTCCTTGCGATTGAACTGCATGAAGACCAGGTTCCACAGTTCGAGATAGCGGTCGCAGTCGCACCCGGGTTTGCAGTCCGGCCCGCCGCATCCCATTTTTTCTCCCTGGTCGATGATGATCTCCGAGCACGGTCCGCAGGGACCCGTATCGCCCATGGCCCAGAAATTGTCCTTGGTGGGGAATTCGAGGATTCGATCCTGGGGAAGATACCGGGCCCAGAAGCCCTTGGCTTCCTCATCGGGCCCCAGGTGCATGGTCGCATCTCCCTCGTGCACCGTGGCATAGAGCTTGTCCTTGGGCAGTCCCATCCGGTCCGTGAGAAACGCCCAGGCACACTCGACGGCGTCCCGTTTGAAGTAGTCGCCGAAGGAGAAGTTGCCCAGCATTTCGAAAAAGGTGTGATGCCGGGCCGTTCTGCCCACGTTTTCCAGGTCGTTGTGCTTGCCCCCCGCCCTCATGCACTTCTGGCTGCTCGCCGCCCGGCTATAGGGTCGCTTTTCCTCACCCAGGAAGGACCGCTTGAACTGAACCATTCCGGCATTGGTGAACAACAGGGTCGGATCGTCGTGGGGAATGAGCGATGAACTCTTGACGACGGTGTGCCCCCTGTCCCGGAAGAACTCCAAAAAAGCCTTACGAATTTCCGTGGCCTTCATTCCAAGGTCTCCTCGATCCTCGATCTTCAATCCGCTGCAACGGCATCCGGCCCGCCCGGGGGGATTTTCAGGTTGTGAGCCTGACGGGTTTTCCGTTCGATTTCCAGGAAAAGATCCGGATGTTCTCTCAAAAAGCTTTTGGCATTTTCCCGACCCTGTCCCAACCTCTCTCCGCCGTAGGAATACCAGGTACCGGACTTGTCGACGATCCCCGTATCCACGGCCAAGTCCAGGACATCCCCTTCCTTGGAGATTCCGCGGCCGTAGATGACGTCAAACTCCACTTCCTTGAAGGGAGGCGCAATCTTGTTCTTGACCACCTTGACCCGGGTCCGGTTGCCCACCATCTCCTGGCCCTCCTTGATGGGGGCCACCCGCCGGATATCCATGCGCATGGTGGCGTAGAACTTCAAGGCGTTGCCCCCCGTGGTCGTCTCGGGGGACCCGTACATGACGCCGATTTTCATCCGGATCTGGTTGATGAAGATGACGGAGGTCCTGGACTTGCTGATGGAAGAGACCAGCTTGCGCAGGGCCTGGCTCATGAGCCTCGCCTGGAGGCCCACGTGGGGATCTCCCATTTCTCCCTCGATTTCCGCCTTGGGAACCAGGGCCGCCACCGAATCCACCACGATGACGTCCACGGCATTGCTTCGAACCAGGATTTCCGCGATCTCCAGGGCCTGTTCTCCGTAGTCCGGCTGGCTGATGAGCAGGTCCTCCACCTGGACCCCCAGCTTGCGGGCGTAATGGACGTCCAGGGCATGCTCGGCATCGATGAAAGCGGCCAATCCCCCCAGTTTCTGCGCTTCCGCGATGATGTGAAGGGCCAGAGTGGTCTTGCCCGAAGACTCGGGCCCGAAGATTTCCACGATCCGCCCCCGGGCGATTCCTCCGATGCCCAAAGCCAGGTCCAGGGAAAGACAGCCTGTGGGAATTACGGCAACTTCCACCTGGAGGGCGCCTTCTCCCAATCGCATGATGGCGCCCTTGCCGCAGGAGCGCTCAATCTGGGATATGGCCGTGTCGATGGCCTTTTGCCTGTCGTCGTTGGCTCCCATGCGGGATCTCCTCTTCATGGTATGAGTGTAGCGATCCTTTTCCCGGAAAGCAAAAGGGGCTCGAGGGCTTTGGATCTTCACGGGGTTCAGAGGACAAATGGCAGAGCACGGACTGCAGGGTTGGATTCTTTGCGGCATCCACCCCCATTTCCTTTTCCATTCCGAGCGCCGGTTGGAACTCACCCCCGGGCAAAACCCGCCCGGTACAAAGGAGTGTAGTGCGCGCCGTCTGGTTTCAGGTCACTTTTATACAGTACAAGATCCGAGACGTCAAAAGCTTCCGTCTCGAAGGCCAGGTTGGCCAGCAGGATTTCCGTGAGTTCCCGGTTTCCCCTGGGCCCCTTGACCCTCCCCAGGGTCAGGTGAGGCCGAAAGCGCCGGCCCTCGGGCTCGAAACCCAGGGGAGCCAGGGCCGCCTCCACCCGGGATCGGAGGGTGCTCAGGCCCTCGAGATCTCCCTTCATCCCCACCCACACCACCCGCATCTGCTTGAGAGAAGGGAAAGCCCCGCAACCCCCCGGCTGCAGTCGAAACGGTGAAACGGACGCTGCGGCCTTCCCCAGAGCGTCCTTGATTCCGTCGATCCTCTCCGGGGCCACGTTCCCCAAGAACTTGAGGGTCAGGTGAATCCGTTCCCCCTTCACCCACGCCACGGCGGCGCCGCTTTTTCGAAAAGCCTCGATGAGACCGCCCAGCGACTGCCGGACGGTCATGGGAAGGTCAAGAGCCACAAAGGTTCGAATCATCGGACAAAACCCTCCACAGGAGCACCAGGGCCGCCTGGGCAGCGCACTCCCGGATGTGCCCCCGGCTTCCCTTGAAGCGATGCTTCTCCACTTCACAGCCCAAGGCCGTCGAACAGGCGATGAATACCGTACCCACGGGCTTCTCGGGGGTCCCTCCCGTGGGCCCGGCAATCCCCGTGACGGATACGGCCACGTCGGTCCCGGCCTTCCTCCTGGCCCCTTCGGCCATGGCCCGGGCCACCGGTTCGCTCACGGCCCCAAGGTTCTCGATCAGCTCCGGATCTACCCCCAGCAAGTCCACTTTGGCCCGGTTGCTGTATGTGACGTACCCCCGGTCCAGGTAGTCGGAAGCCCCGGGAACCCCCGTGATTCTCCGGGACACCAGCCCCCCGGTGCAAGATTCGGCCAGGGACAGCTTCCATCCTTTCTCCACCAGCTTTCTTCCGATGACCACCTCGAGGCTCTCGTCATTGGTTCCGCTGATATGCCGGGTCCCGATGCGCTCGATCACCTCCCGTCGGGCGTCCAAAATCCTCCGGGTCGCTTCCTGCCGGGTCTTCGCCGAAACCGACAGGGTGATCCAGTTTTCACCCGTCTGGGGCAGGTAGCCCACTTCCACCCCGGCCTCTTCACACGCCAGGTTCCGAAGACGCCGGTTCAGCTGGGATTCCGTGAGGCCCTGGGTCCTCAGGATCTCCTTCACATAGGCACAGCGGTCGGGAAACCGGCGGGTCAGCTCCGGTATCACGCTCCGGTCCATCAGGGTCCTCATTTCATGGGGAACCCCCGGCAACAAGAAACAGGGGATCCCCCGATGTTCCAGGACAAACCCGGCCATCTCCCACCCGATCTTGACGGCTCCCTCCGGCAGTTCCGCCATCTTCGAGGCATGCTCGGTCCACGCGAGGCCGCGTTCGGCCAACCGCTTCTCCAGCCAACGGGCGTACTCGAGATCCATGGCAAGAGGACGCCCGAAGGCCTTGGCTACCGCGGCGCAGGTGCGATCATCGTCCGTGGGACCCAACCCTCCCGTCACGATGAGAAACCGGATGCCGGTTTCGACACACCGGGACAGGGTTTCCACGATGTCCTCTTCCCGGTCCCCGACGGTGACGATGCGGTCCAGGCGAAAGCCGTGGGAACGCAGGGTCGACGCAATATAGTGTGCGTTCCCGTTGGGAATGCTCCCGGAAAGGATCTCGTCTCCTATGGTGACGAGGCACCCTACCGCCTCGCCTTCGTTTCTTGCCGCTTCAGGTTCCCGTGTCACTCGGTTCGACTCCATGGGATCAGTCGTTCAGCCCGGGTTATTGGCCAGCAGTGAGATTTCCTCGTACACCCGGCGCAACGGAATCCGCCGGGCGTTGGCGATCCGTTTGCAGTCGTCGTACTCGGGGGTCAACCGAACGCTTCCCCCGGGGAGCCGTGTTTCCTTCACCCGGCACGGCCCGTGGGGGGTTTCCAGGACTTTGATTTCCCTGGAAAGCTCGAGCCTGTCCACCTCCTGCACGCGAATTCCCAGGCTGGTTGTCTCCCGAAAGATGCAATCCGCCATCGCCGTTTGCAGGGACAAACCGCACAGGACCCGAAGAAGGACCCCCGGCCGGTTCTTTTTCATGTGCATGGGCACCAGGGAAACGTCCAGGGCACCCCCGGCCATGAGCCGCTCCATGACGTGATCGTAGAACTCGGGGTTCATGTCGTCGATGTTGGTTTCCAGCAGCAAGAGCTTGCGCCGGTCCCACGGGGTCCCGGCCGTTCCGCAAACGATCCTCAACACATTGGGGGGACTCGCCTGGGGATGGCTCCCGACGCCGTAGCCCACCGACCGAAGGGTCATGGCGGGCATGGAGCCGAAGGATTCGACGAAGGCCCCCAGCAACGCCGCCCCCGTAGGAGTCACCAGTTCCCGTGCGGCCCCGTTGTCGTATACGGGAACCCCCTCGAGAAGGGCCACCGTCGCCGGAACCGGAACCGGAAGAATCCCGTGATGGGTCCGGACGAACCCCTTTCCCAGGGGAACGGGGGAAGAATAAACCTTCCGGATTCCCAACCCCTCGAGGGCGACCACGGAACCGACAATATCCAGGATCGAGTCCGCCGCCCCCACTTCGTGGAAATGCACGCGATCCACGGGGACTTGGTGTACTCGGGCTTCGGCCTCCGCCAAGCGATGAAAAACCTCGAGGCTCTTTTCCCGGACCGAGGGAGCCAGGCCGCTCGAGTCGATGAGCCGACGTATGTCGGCAAAGGATCGAAACGGTTGTTCTCCCACCACGAACTCGACCCGGGTTCCGGCCACGGCCCCTCGAAGCTCCCGGGAGACTTTGACGCCGGGGCTCTCCATGGGCAACTCGGCAAATGCCTCCGCGAGAAGCTCCTCAGAGAAGCCCAAGTCCAGCAGGGCTCCCAGCATCATGTCCCCGCTGATGCCGGAAAAACAGTCCAGGTAGGCAATTTCCATCGTATCCCTTTGTCCGGGTGTCCGGGATCACAAAAGGTCCCCTTCAGGAAATATGCTCCCGGGGGCGTGTTCCCCCGAAAGCGGTTCTGCCACGCGTGCCGGGGCAACCATTCCATTCAGTCATGATCTTAATGGAAACCGTGGATCGTTGACAACACCCTGGGTTGGGCGATCCCGAGAGCATCAGCCCGTCATGCCCGGGACGGCGGGCATCCGGCAGGTGCCGACGCGCTTTCCGGATTCGCGCCTGCGCGGCAATGACGAAACGGGATTCGTGCCGGCAAAATCGCTCAAGCCGGGGGACCCTTGCAGAAGATCTTGACACCTAATCGGGGTGAATGCTATTGTCACAGGCTCCGTTCGTGTGCGAGGTCGGAGTCGGAGGGATGGCCGAGTGGTTTAAGGCGGCGGTCTTGAAAACCGTTGTTCCGTTAGCAGCGGAGCCGTGGGTTCGAATCCTACTCCCTCCGCCATGAAATTGAGCCCAGTTTCGGAGAGATGGCCGAGTCGGCTGAAGGCGCTCGCCTGCTAAGCGAGTGTTGGGGGAAACTTCAACCGAGGGTTCGAATCCCTCTCTCTCCGCCAGACCCATAGATCAGCCCGATTCCACATGATGGGAGTCGGGCTTTTATTTTGGAAGAGCCCCCAATCCGGCAGACATTGTGGAGGATTCTCCATGCCTGCTTCTCCCGAACCGCTTTAGCCTGTCCGTTTTCCACCGACCTATGGGCCGCCCGGACCGCCGACTTGATTCATGGGACGGGAGCAGCCCATCCCCGAGGCATCGCTCATCATTCCCGGTGCCTGCCGCTCCCGGCCGGGAGCCTTTACATCTCCAATGTCTTGAGCACAGCCCGGTCTATGTCGCCGTAAAACACCACGTCCAGGCGTTCGATCACGTCCTCCGGCAGTCCCGCGAACTGCGTTTTGTTGGAAACGGGGACCAGGGCGCGGAGCGCCCCTGATTCAAGCGCCAGTTGCAGGGGTTCGGTGATCGAAGCCGGACCTTTGATGTTCCCTTGGATGGTCAGGTCGCCGAGGATCACCGTACCGGCCTGCACATGACGGTTGCGGACAGCGGAGATGACGGCGGCGAAAAACGCAACACCGCAGGGACAGTCGATGCGGCCGCCGGAGAGGTCCACGGCTTCGGCATAGATGTCCTTCTGCGCCAGCATCTGTGTGAGCCCGAGCTTGTCTTTGACGCTCTGCAGATAACTGAAAGCCCGGTTGAGGGATTCCTTCAGCGATTTTTCAAGTCCCGTCGGGGTGCGGAGCTTGCCCGTGCCCGCCGTCAAAGTGACCTCAAGCCTGAACAAAGCGACCTTGGCTTCGGAATCCACCGCGGCCGTGTAGACCGTTCCGGGAGGCAGGGGGTCCTGCGAAATGACTCCGGCCCCCCCTTGCTCGGGGACGCCTACGGACCGCTCGGTGTCGTCCGCGAGATCGATGTATGAAAAACTGGTCTTGTAGAATTCGAACGAGCCGCGTTTCTTGAGCTGCTCCTTGACCCGGCGACGCCCCTCCATGGCCAGTTCGACGTACTCCGTGAGCTCCTCCTTCGTCCAGCCTCCGCCCGGATGGAGGATTTTGAGAAGGCCGCTCACCGTTTTCTTCGTCGCTGTGGCGTCCCTGCCTTCAACATGCGATCCGAAACGGAAGACCCGCTCGGCCTCGTCGAAGCGGTTCTGTTTTCTGAGCGCCCGGAACGCTTCGGCCAGATAGTCGGTGACGAAGCCGTAACGGCCTGTGAGCATGTCCTTCGAGTTTTTCGGAACCTCCCAGCCGGGCAGGTAGAAGTGCATCCGGTCGAGCAGCGCCAGATCGAATTCTTTCGGCAGCGGCTGGAAAAGGTCCGTGGCCGAGTTCCGGACCAGGCTCTCCACCGGTTGGTTCAGGTTGCCGATGAACACGAGGGACGCGTCCGCCAGCACCTGGGTGACCCCGCGGCTGAAGCGGCCGTTGGCCATGTAGTCCTTCATGATCTGGACCGCGTCGTGATCGGTGATTTTCATGCCGCCGACTTCGTCGAAGGCCACGACGTCCCAGTGCCCCACGAGCCCGACCTGTCGGCGGGCGTTGTTGTAAAACAGGTTCGCCGTGCTCGCCTTGCCTCCGGAAAGAAGCATGCAGTAGGGGGACATCTCGCTGAACGCGTAGGATTTGCCCGTGCCCCGAGGACCGAGCTCGATGAAGTTATAGTTTTTCTCGACGAAGGGGATGAGGCGGGTGAGCAGGAGAATCTTCAGCCGGCGCTCCATCCGCAGCGGCTCCAGACCGACGCTCCGGAGGAGGAGGTCGATCCACTCGTCCCTGCTCATGGCGCGCCGACCCTCCAGGTACTCGTCCAGGTCGAAGCGGGCGAGTTGGATGGGTTTCAAATCGACGATATGGAAGGGGCTGTCCTTCTTGCCCTCCTCGGACAGCCTGAACTCCACGTCGATGACGGCCCAGATGCCGCCCTCAAGCAGCCGTTCGTATCGACGGTAAAATTCCTCGGGGATGTGTATCTTGGCGTATCCGAAATGGTCCATGGACGCCCAATACTTATTCTCGCTCGGAAGGAAACGGACTTCAACACGGTCGATGAACCGATGCCTGCCTTTCTGTTCGACCATGGACTGGGCCTTGTTCGCCTCGTCGTGACGGAAGTAATTCGTCCTCAAGGTTTCTTTGACGGCGTCCACCCCGATGCGGATTTCCTCGTCGTTGTCCGAAGCACAGTATTTGCCCAAGAGATACTCGAGCACATAGGACGGTACGTTCTCGCCGCCCTTGATCTGGTGCAGAAGGTCCTTCCGCACCACCTTCCCGGCGAACACGCCCGTGGCTTTTTTGTCCAGGTCGTCCTGTTGCATTCCGGTCTCCTTAATCGAGCATCGCGTTCTTCAACTTCCGCTTCGCCCATACGACGCGCGTCTGCGGGTCGCTCACCCTGATTTCAATCTCCGTCCCGTCGAAATCCGGATCGATCAGCACAGGAACGGGTGTTTCTTTGCCCGCCTGCAGGGTCACCTCACGGGTCTTCTCGTCCCGCGCTTCGCAGTCGGCGGCCTCGCCTATTACCTTCGCTTTCGTTCCCGTGCCGTCGTAGGCCTCGATCTTCACCCGAATGGGGGGATCGCCGTGAATCGACATCTGCTTGACCACGTATACCACTGTGAGGCCGATAACCCGGCTGGTGAATTTGTCCGACCGATAGCGGACGTCGATCTCAGGCTTGCCTGCAGTTCTTTGTTTCTCCCGTCCGGCCCGGAAGACGATCACCGGCACCACCGCCTCTTGAAGGCTCAGTCCTCCGTGGAAATAACCCTCACCCTCCGAGAAGACGCGGAACCCGATGGGCAGGCAGACCTCCTGCACATCTCCTTGAATCCCCACATGGCCCGCCTTCAGAGTGACGGTCCCGGCCGAT
>JARKQW010000287.1 GCA_029974695.1 Syntrophobacteraceae bacterium
GCGCCAGCTACCGGGTAAGTACTTTATGAGGGAGGCCAAGAGAGGAAATCTGAATGGCTAAATCGTTGTTGATTGTCGAATCCCCCACCAAGGCGAAAACCCTGGGACGATACCTGGGAAAACAATTCATTGTGAAGGCGTCCGTCGGACACATCAAGGATCTCCCCAAAAACAAGCTGGGCATCGATGTAGAACATGATTTCCACCCCGACTACCAGGTCATCCGGGGAAAAAAGAAGGTCATCCATGACCTGAGCGAGGCTGCCAAGAACGCCGAAGCGATCTACCTGGGGCCGGACCCCGACCGGGAGGGGGAGGCCATTGCGTGGCACATTGCCGACGAGGTCCGAGTCGAGAACAAGCCCGTCTACCGAGTTCTTTTCTATGAGTTGACCCGGGGCGCCATTCAGAAGGCCCTCGAGAACCCCCTGGCCTTGAACCGTTCCCTGTACGAGGCCCAACAGACCCGGAGGATCCTCGATCGCCTGGTGGGATATCTCATTTCCCCCATTCTCTGGCAGAAGGTAAAGCGGGGATTGAGCGCCGGGCGGGTCCAATCGGTGGCCCTGAGGCTCCTTTGCGAACGGGAAAACGAAATCCGCAGCTTCGAATCCCAGGAGTACTGGACCATCGAGGGAAGGATGGTCCCGGGAACCGCCCCCGGGGAGGCGGTCGAAGGGCAGGAGAAGCCCCGGAGCTTTTCCGCCCAGCTGGCCCGGTGCGAGAAGAAGAAATGCCGGATTCCCGACGTCGAAGAAGCGAATCGACTGCTCGAGGCCCTTCGACCCCTCTCCTACACGGTGCAGAAGGTGGAAAAAAAGAAGCGGACAAAGTCCCCGCCTCCCCCCTTCATCACCAGCACCCTCCAGCAGGAGGCGGCAAGAAAGTTTCATTCTTCCGCCAGGCGCACCATGTCCATTGCCCAGAAGCTCTACGAGGGGGTCGAGATGGGGGATGAAGGAGCGGTGGGCCTGATTACCTACATGAGGACCGATTCCACCCGGCTTTCTCAGGAAGCCGTCCAGGCGGCCAGGGCCCTCATCGAGGAAGTCCACGGGAAGGACTACCTCCCGGCCAAGCCTGCGGTCTACAAAGCAAAGGGGAGGGCCCAGGACGCTCACGAGGCCGTCCGGCCCACGGACGTGCGGCGGACCCCCGAACAAGCGGCCCGGTTTCTTTCCAAGGAGGAAGCCCGGCTCTATGCCCTCATCTGGAAGCGGTTCGTGGCCAGCCAGATGGCACCGGCCCTCTACGCCCAGACCACCGTGGACATCGTCGGAGGAGACTACGAGTTTCGAGCTGTCGGGTCCGTGCTCGAGTTCGACGGTTACCAGGTGCTCTATACCGAGAGCCACGACAACGGAGAGGGGTCCGACAAAGACGACGCATGGCTTCCCGAACTGAAGGAAGGTCAACCGGTACTCCTCGAGGAATTGATCCCCAAGCAGCATTTCACCCAGCCGCCGCCCCGGTTTACCGAAGCGAGCCTCATCCGCGAGCTCGAAGAGTTGGGAATCGGACGACCCAGTACCTATGCAACCATTGTCTCGACCATCCTGGACCGGGAATATTGCAGGGTGGAAAACCGGCGCCTGCTCCCCACGGAACTCGGCTGGCTCATCAACAACCTCCTGCTCAAGAATTTCCCGGAGATGGTGGACGTGGAGTTTACCGCCCGGATGGCGAAGAGCCTCGACCAAGAGTAGAGCGGCCAGTATCGTT
>JARKQW010000293.1 GCA_029974695.1 Syntrophobacteraceae bacterium
TGGAGAAGGCAACCAAACAGACCTGGCCCCGGCCCCGGCTCCTGATCATCTCCTTTCCCCACAATCCTACCACGGCCGTGGTGGACTTGGAATTCTTCCGAAAGATCGTGGATTTCGCCAAGGAAAACCGAATCATGGTCATCCATGACCTGGCGTATGCGGACCTCACCTTCGACGGATACCGGGCCCCCAGCTTTCTGCAGGTCCCCGGAGCCAAGGAGGTGGGGGTCGAGTTCTTTTCCATGTCCAAGAGCTTCAGCATGGCCGGGTGGCGTGTGGGGTTCTGCGTGGGCAACTCGGAAATGATTTCCGCCCTGACTCGAATCAAGAGCTACCTGGACTACGGGGTTTTCCAACCCATCCAGATCGCTGCCATCATCGCCCTGAACGGAAACCAGTCCTGCGTGCGGGAGATTTCGGAAGTGTACCGGGTTCGGCGCGACGTCCTGGTGGACGGCCTCAACCGAATCGGGTGGCACATCGAAAAGCCCCGGGGAACCATGTTCGTTTGGGCACGCATTCCGGAGCGGTTTCGAGACATGGGTTCGGTGGGATTCTCCAAGTATCTCATCGAGGAAGCCAAGGTGGCGGTCTCCCCCGGGCTGGGATTCGGGGAATACGGCGACGAATACGTGCGCTTTGCCCTGGTGGAGAATGAAAAACGAACCCGCCAGGCCATCCGGGGAATGCGCAAGGCGCTTCAAGAAAAGTAGTCGTTCATTGTCTGTTTGAGATTACCGGTCGCCGGGGACCTTCCCCGATCCCCCTTTTCCGGGAAGCCGATTCGTCTCCGTCTTGCCGGGGAAACGAGGGGGCGGCGACGGGGATGGGCATAAGACTTCGTTCATGCGGATTGGGGGGAAGATGCGTTCCATTGGAATCGGCCTGATTGGATGGGGGACCGTCGGCTGCGGTCTCATTCGGATTCTCCGGGAAAACGCCGCACTCATGGAAAATCGGCTGGGAACCCGGCTCGAGCTGCGCCGGGTGGCGGACCTGGACTTGAATCGTCCCAGGCCCGTCCAGGCGGACCCGAAAATTCTGACCACTCGTGCGGACGATATTCTCGAGGATCCCGACATCGACGTCGTGGTCGAATTGATGGGGGGAATCGGGGCGGCAAAGCAGATCATCTCCCGGGCCCTACAAAACAGGAAGCACGTCGTCACCGCCAACAAGGCCCTACTGGCTCACGCAGGAAACGAGCTTTTCGCCCTGGCCCGGGAAATGGGTCGATCCATCCAGTTCGAAGCCTCCGTTGCGGGGGGGATCCCTTTCATCAAGTCCTTGCGGGAGGGCCTCGCAGCCAACCGGATCCAAACCATCTTCGGAATCCTGAACGGCACGGCCAACTACATCCTCACCCGCATGACGGACGAAGGGCTCTCCTTTCAGGACGCCCTGAAAGAAGCCCAAGCTCGGGGGTACGCCGAAGCGGATCCCAGCCTGGACATCGAGGGAACGGACACGGCCCACAAACTGAGCATCGCGGGGGCCATCGCCTTTGGGACTCCGATCCAGTTTGACCAGGTCTATATCGAGGGGATTTCCAAGATCGATCCGGTGGACATTCGGTTTGGGGAAGAATTCGGCTACCAGCTCAAACTGCTTGCCATCGCACGAAACACCGACGATGGGATCGAAATGAGGGTCCATCCGACTCTCATCCCCAACCAGCACGTGCTGGCCAGCGTCAAGGGCGCCTACAACGCCGTTCACAGTCACGGCAACGCGGTGGGAAACATCATGCTGTACGGCTTGGGTGCGGGCATGATGCCGACGGGAAGCGCCGTCGCCGCGGACCTCATGGACCTGGCCCGGGATATCCAACTGGGGGTCCCCACCCGGATTCCTCCCCTGGCCTTCCCGGAAGACAGAATAAGCCCGGTGCCCGTCAAACCCATGGCGGACGTGGTCACCTGCTATTATTTTCGATTTGCCGCGGTGGACCGTCCTGGAGTGCTCTCCAAGATTTCGGGAATCCTGGGACAACACGACATCAGCATCGCCGCGGTGATCCAGAAAGGCCGCCAGGCGGAGGAGACGGTCCCCATCGTGATGCTCACCCACGAAGCCCGGGAAGCCGATGTGCGCAACGCCCTGGAAGAGATCGACCGGCTGGAGGTGGTCCACGCCCCCACCCAATTCATTCGCATCGAAAACCAAGAAACCGACCAGATGGCTTGAGAGACCTCATGAAGGTAGCGTTGGAAGACTGGAGAACCATCATCCTGGTGGGGGACGGGATGGGGGACTACCCCCTCGAGGAACTCCGGGGGAAAACCCCCCTGGAAGCGGCGCACACTCCCACCATGGATGGACTTGCGGCCCGGGGACTCATGGGATTGGCCCGGACCATTCCCGCATCCATGGAACCGGGCAGCGACATCGCCAATATGAGCCTCCTGGGCTACGATCCCCTTCGGTACCATACGGGGAGGGCCCCCCTCGAGGCGGCCAGCATGGGCATTCGCCTGGGTCCCGACGAGGTGGCCTTTCGCTGCAACTTGGTAAACCTCGAAGAAGCTCCTTCCGGGATGCGGATGGGGGACTATTCTGCGGGACACATCTCCACTCCCGAAGCCCGTGAATTGATCCGGGCCCTCCAAGAAGAGGCCGTCCTTGGTCCGCTCCGGCTCTATCCCGGGGTCAGCTATCGGCATCTTCTGGTCTGGGCGGGAGGAAACCCGGATCTCCGGACCACCCCTCCCCACGATATTCCGGGAGAGCCCGTCGGGCCCTATGGGGAGGTGTACCGGAGAGAACCCGTCCTGGATTCTTTCATCCAACGGGCCGCCCAGGTTCTGGCCAATCACCCCGTGAATCAACGACGGCAGGAGGCGGGGAAGAGGACCGCCAACGGCGTCTGGCTGTGGGGACAGGGGAAAGCCCCGTCCATGCCGACCCTTCGAGAGAAATTCGGCATTGTCGGGACGATGATCTCCGCCGTGGACCTGCTAAAGGGCCTGGGGGTCTACGCAGGCCTGGATCCCGTCCCGGTGCCGGGAGCCACGGGATATCTGGACACCAATTACCGGGGAAAGGTGCAGGCCGCCCTCGAGGCCATGGAGGCCGGACACCTGGTCTACGTCCATATCGAGGCCCCCGATGAAGCCGGCCACGAGGGGAGTGTAGCCAAGAAGATCCAAGCCATCGAAGACTTCGACGAAAAGGTGGTGGGACCCGTCGTCCGAGGGATGGAGAAATTCCCGCGGGTCCGGCTGCTGGTGGTGACGGATCATCTCACCCCGGTGCACAAGCGGACCCATGTTTCGGACCCGGTGCCCTTTCTTCTCGTATCCCATTTGAACGACGGGAAGGAAAGTACCGGGCCTCCTGCAACCTTCTGTGAGAAATCCGCCGCTCGGACGGGGATCAAAGTGGCCAGCGGCGAGGAGCTCTTTGGGCTCCTCATGCAGCCGACCTCGAGCGCCCCCCCGGAGCAGGCCAAGAATCGGCGAGGCTTCTTTCCGCCGGGGAAACCGGCCCCGTAAGGACCCCTTTTGAAACCCACCTTCATGAGAGAACAGAGCAAACCGGACATGGCCGGCAAAGTCGATCCCGACATCCGGGCTTCGGAAAGCAGGGAAGTGCATCCGCAGATCTCCGAGGCATCCCCCGCCGCCCAGGCAACCATACGGGTCTTGTACGGGGACACCGATGCCATGGGCCAGGCCTACTACGGCAATTACCTGAAATGGTTCGAGGTCGGCCGGGCCGAATGGTTTCGCAGCCGGGGAATGACCTATCGGGAACTGGAAGGCGGGGGGATCTTTCTCCCCGTGGTGGAAGCCCATTGCTCCTATCACAAGCCCGCCTTCTACGACGACATCCTCATCATTTCCACCCGCTTTCGGTTCGTGGGACCCATCCGGCTGAGGTTCGAGTACGAAATCAGGCGCGATCCCCTCACCCTGGCCTCCGGGTACACGGTGCATGTGTGCGTGAACCGGGATCGCAAGGTGCTCAAGCCTCCGCATTACCTGAAGGCTCTGCTGACAAAGGAATGAAAACCCTCGATTCCCATGAACCGAGGGACCCTCTCCAACATCCTGGGGGGACCGTACGATGATCATTTTTCCCGCCATCGATTTGAAGGACGGGCTCAGTGTGCGCGTGATGCAAGGGGACCCGGAACGTGCTACGGTCTATGGAACGGACCCGGTGGAAACGGCTCGAAGATGGGAGGACCAGGGCGCCCGGTGGCTTCACGTCGTGGACCTGGACGGGGCCTTCTCGAGGGTCCCCAAGAATTTCCAGGTCGTGGCTTCCATCCTGCGGGCCGTATCCATCCCCGTCCAGGTCGGGGGAGGGATTCGCACCCTGGAGACCATGGAGGAGTATCTGTCCCTGGGGGTTCGCAGGGTCATCCTGGGTACGGTGGCCCTTCGGGAGCCGGCCTTGTTGGAAGAGGCTTCCCGGCTTTTTCCCCGGCGCATCGCCGTGGGAATCGACGCCCGGGACGGCATGGTGGCCGTCGAGGGATGGAAGGAAACCTCGAGGACGGACGCCGTCCAACTGGTTCGTACCCTGGACGTCCTTCCCCTGAGCGCCGTCATTTACACGGACATCCATCGGGACGGAATGAGGTCCGGAGTCAACGTGGAAGCCACCCGGCGTCTCATGGAAGCCACCCGGCTCCCGGTGATCGCATCCGGGGGCGTGGCGACCCTGGGGGATATCGAGGCGCTGCTGCCCCTGATTCCCTTGGGTCTCGAAGGGGTCATTACGGGCAAAGCCCTCTATAGCGGGACTTTGGACCTGCGGGATGCCCTGGAATTCCTCCAATCCCGCGCCGCCGCATCCGTGGGCGAGAAGCCCAAAGGAGGCCAATGATGGATTTGATGTCCCGGATCGAACAGGCACTCAAGGAGGCCGTTCGCAAGAAAAACGAAGATCAAAAAAACGCCCTGCGACTGCTTCTGACGGCCGTGAAACTCCCGGAGAAGGAGCTCAAGAGGCTCCCCCACGCCGCAGAAGTCCAACAACTCATCTCCACCCTGATCAAGCAAAGACGGGAAGCTGCCGAACAATACCTCAAAGGGAACCGACAGGACCTGGCCCGACATGAGGAAGAAGAAATCCTTCTTCTCCGGGGCTTTCTCCCGGAGGCCCTCTCACCGGGGGAGTTGGAGAAAATGGTCCTGGAGGCCGTTGCCGAGACCGGGGCCCAGTCCCTGAAGGACATGGGAAAGGTCATGAAGGTCCTCATGTCCCGTGTGGCCGGGCGGGCCGACGGCAAGGAAGTAAACGAACTGGCTCGCAAGAAACTGGGTGGCTGAGGCTCCGAGGTTTTTTCGACAAGACCCTTGATTTGGAATTTCCAACTGGATAAAAATTTAAGGTTGCATCGCATTACGAGGGGACCTTCCAGAAAATGAGGGACAGGCTTATTTCCGTGAGCGCCTCGGATACCGCTGCCCTGGTGAAACAAGCCGTCGATATCGTGGATGTGATCGGTCAGGTGGTGCCCCTTCGTCGCACGGGAAAGAAGTACACGGGCATTTGTCCCTTCCACCCGGAAAAGACCCCGTCTTTTCAAGTGGACCCCGAAAACCAGTTGTATTACTGCTTCGGTTGCGGAAGCGGAGGCGATGTTTTGAGCTTTATCATGAGGCAGCAGAACCTGGTTTTCGGGGATGCCATCCGATACCTTGCCGACCGATACCATATAAACCTACCCAGGAAAGATCCGTCCTCGAACCTCTCACCCGAAGCCCTGGCTTCCGTGCGAAAAGAAAGAGACCGGCTCTACGCGGTCATGGAACTGGCGGGCGATTACTTCCATCAGAACCTCGTCCACGCCCGGACGGGTAGGGACGCACGGGATTACCTCAAGAACCGGG
>JARKQW010000307.1 GCA_029974695.1 Syntrophobacteraceae bacterium
GCCTGCACGATGCCCGTATTCGTCGTTCACTCGCTTGAAGTGATCGATATCGAAGAGCAGCATGGAAAACACCTGCCGGTACCGATGGTAGCGACTCAACTCCTCGTTTAAGCGCTGCTTGTAGGCCCGCTGATTGTGGGCTCCCGTCAGCGGGTCCGTGAGGGTCTCCTGCTCCAGGGACTTGGTTTTTTCCTGGATTTGGTCGATCTCCGCCTTCATCGCCCGGAGCGTCTTGTTCAACTCCTCCATTTCCCTCTTGGCCTTGTCCATGCGGATGTCGTCATCCCTCTGCTTGTGTTCCATGGCGGTTCGGATTGTGGTCAGCTTGTTGACCACCACCTCCCTGAACTCCGACAGGGACTTACTGAGCTGGGCCGAGTTGTGGATTTCGTTCATCTGGGTTTCGAGGACGAGATCGAACCTGCGGTTGGCCTGGTGAGCCTCGGACGTATGGGAACAGGAGGACAGGAACCGTGCCTCCATCTGGAGAAGAGAGCTTCCAATGTCCCGGATGAAGGCGGCGGCCTGTTTCCGCTCTTCCCGTATCAGCCCCGTGTAGGTCTGAATCAGGGACGTGAGATCGGCGAGGAGACCCACCAGATGGTCGAAACTTTCGGCTTCGTTCACCTTCTGTCGGATTTCCGCCAGCCGCTCGAGGGATGAATCCCCCAGCTCCTCGCCCAGTTGACGCAGCACTTCCCGGTAGTAGTCCTGCAGGTCCTTGAAATGAACCTCCCGGGAAATCTCCACTGGTTTTGCCGAGGGGTCCCGGCGCTTCATCCATCGACCCCAGAGACCGCCATCCCCCGACCGGGGCCGTTCCGAGAGGTGGGGTTCCTGAATCACCGACTGTTTGAGGGTCCCGAGGCCGGCTTCCAATTCTTCGATCTCGGCCCCCGCAAGCGAAAGTCTTTTGAGCTCCTCCAGGGATTTCTTCATGGAGGCGTTTTCCCCGGGTCTGACCAGTCCGGCGAGGGTCACGACGGTGCGCCTGAGGAAATCGGCCAATCTCCCGGCCCGGCGTTCCAGGTCGTCGACCTGCCGGACGGCCTGGTCCCGTTGCTCTTGCAGCAGGCCGATCCTGGCGTGAAGATCTTTGCCTTCGGGAGGATCCGCCTGGGGGGGGCCGCCCGGTAGGCCGAAATCCTCGGATGAGGGAAGGGAGCCGATCATATCCACCAGTTCCGCACGTTCCGTTAAGGCCTTGTGGAGGGATTGGATCGTCAAGGGCTGACGCTCGGCGGAGAGCTTCTTCAGCGTCTCCAGGATATGCTCCGAAAGCCGCTCGAAAAACTCCAGCTGTTTGGTTTGGGATACAGCCACAAGGTTCGCTTTCCTGCTGTTGGTTTTATCTCCGTGGGGGATTCCTTGGCCTTCTGCCTGCTCCCGGTTCTTTGGGTTCAAACAGCCGGCACTCCAGGCCGGAGGACGAATGGACCACCACGCAGGGGTGTTGGCGGCAACGGATTCCCCACGCTTTGCATTCGTAGGGAGTTTCCTTGACCCACGTGACGGCGAAGAATCGACACTGGAAACAACGAATCATCTTGTAAAATCATGGATCTTTCAGGGGTATGAGTCCCAAAAAAGCAACGGTGAAAGTCTATCACCATGGAAGAGGGACCACAAGAGAAACCTCCCCCGGGGACCCGCCGGGTTTGAGTGGCGAACGTTCCCTGGGAGTGAGATCTTCTCGATTTCATCGAAGATGGAGCCGGAACCGGAAAAAACCAAGAAAGTCGAAATTCTTGCGCGGATGAACGAAAAGCCTGCGGCGGGGGACTTCAAGTTGACAGGTGAGCAGAAAAACAGTAGTTCTGCCTGAAAGCAGTGGAGATGGTTGTTGTGGGATAGGGGATTCTCTGAAAGGTGAGGTATGTTCATTTTGGCGAATTTACTGTTTGCGCTGGCAAAAATCTTGGGCCTGGCACTGAACATTTACATGTGGATCATCATCGCTCGGGCGATTCTCTCCTGGGTGAATCCGGACCCGTACAATCCCATCGTCCGTTTTCTCTATAACGCCACGGAACCGGTATTGTACGCCATTCGGAAGCGAGTCCCCCTTTTCTTCGGAGGGATCGACTTTACCCCGATGGTGGTGATTCTCATCCTGATTTTCCTCGATAATTTCCTGGTCGCGTCGCTGGGAGGGCTCGCCGTCCGCCTGAGCATGTAATCCATTGAGGGTGGAAAGAGATGGAATGGACTTCTGCGGATATACAACACAAGCAGTTCCGTACACGCTGGAAGGGGCTGGACCCCCAGGAAGTGCAGCGATTCCTCGATGAGATCGCTCAAGAGATCCAGCGTCTTCTGGGGGAAAACTCCGGCCTGAAGAAGGATGTGCAGAGGCTGGAAAAGGAGCTCCAGGAATACAAGGACCGGGAGAAAACCATCCGCAACGTCCTGATGAACGCCCACAAGACGGCGGAACAGATGAAGGCCAACGCGGAGAAGGAGGCCAAGGTCCTCATAGCCGAGGCGGAGCTCAAGGCGGAAAGGATCCTCCAGGACGCGCACCAACGCCTGGGTCAACTCCACGAAGACATAGCCGAACTGCGACGGCAGCGGGTCCTCCTGGAAACGAAGCTGCGCTCCACCGTCGAGACCTACGCACGGCTCTTGGACATGGAAAAAGAGGAAGAAAAAGACGACGAGCTGGGGAGCAAGGTCAAGGTGCTGAACCGTTGAATCCAACGCTTGTGACGGGGTAATGAATGACGATTCAAAAAGAACTCCTGGACATCCTCGCCTGTCCCAAATGCAAGGGGTCCATCACTCTCAATGAAAGCCGGGACGGGTTGATCTGCCGCCAATGTGAGCTGCTCTATGAGATACGAGACGGGATCCCGATCATGCTCATTGAGGAAGCCAAACCCCTGGAATCATGAAATCGCGCCGCCGGATCAAGGGACCGTGGGCCCCATATCGAGACGGAGACAGATCCGAGGGGGCAATCCCCTGACAACCCCTGCGCGGAGAGGTTCCTCTCCCGGGTGCGCTGTCTTGGGGTCAACCGTTTCCGGGCTTGTGCCCGGTTGGTTGCCGACCTTTCGTGACCCTCAGGGGCGGGGTGTGCCGTGAGTATTCCCAGAGAGCCTCCACCGGCCAAGCTCATTGTGGGACTCCTCTTCCGGGACTTCGAAATCCGACGGGAGGCATTGGCGCAGCTCACGGCCCTTTACGGCCCCCTCGATTTCGCGACCCGTGCGGAACCCTTTTCGTATACCTCCTACTACGACCGGGAAATGGGGGAAGGCATTCTTCGCCAGGTCGTCAGCTTTCAGGATCTTGCGGCGGCGGACGCCCTGCCGCGGATCAAGCATCAGACCAACCTGATCGAGACTCGATTGTCCTCGGACGCCAAACGCCGGATCAACATCGATCCGGGGTTTCTCAGCGAAGAACGAGTGGTTTTGGCCACGGGCAAGAACTACACCCATCGGGTCTACTTGCGGGACGGAATCTACGCGGACCTCACCCTCATTTACCAAAAAGGAGGGTTCCGGGCCCTGCCGTGGACCTATCCCGATTATCGGGAAGCGAACCTGCTTCACTATCTGGGAGCCCTTCGCAGGAAACTCATTTTCCAGCGAAAGGAGAAGGTGCCGGGAGATTCTCAGGGAGGAGATGCTTGATTTCCAGCATGACGGCGTTCGGACGAATGCAGAGAGAGGAAGCGGGCTATTCGGCGGCCATCGAGATCCGAAGCTTGAACAGCCGCTCCCTGGACATTGTGTTGCGTCTGCCCAAGGCGTACCTGGAATTCGAGGAAGAGCTTCGAAAGCAGGTGAGCGAGGCTTTTCGCCGGGGGCGGGTGGAGGTGGTGGTGCAGATCGAACCCACGGCCCCGGAAAGGAAGGCTCCCCGACTGAGCAAGGAACTCGCCCTGTACTACTGGCGGCAACTGCATGATCTCCAGTCGGTATTGCCCGGGGCCGACAGGCCCACTCTGCGGGACCTCCTCCAGATCCCTCATCTCTACGAAACCATGGAAACCGTCTATGACCCGGAGGCGGTGAGCCGCCTTCTTCGGGACGTGATGGCGCAATCCCTGGACCAGGTCCGGCTCATGCGGACCCGGGAAGGAGAAGCGCTGGGGCGCGACTGCCTGGCGCGCCTTGACGCCCTCGAAGAGCAGATTGGGACCATCGAGGTCAGAAAGGAGCCGGTGCTCCGGGAATTCCAGGAAAGGCTCCTTCGCAGAATGACGGATCTTTTGGGGTCGACCCCCCTGTCCGATGAGTCCCGCGTCCTCCAGGAAGTCGCCTGCCTGGCCGAACGGTCCGACATCAACGAAGAAATCGTGCGTCTAAAGAGCCACATCCACCAGATGCGGGTCATGCTAAGGGGGCAGGACCCCGTCGATGGGAGGCGGCTCGATTTTCTTACCCAGGAGCTGCACCGGGAGGCCAACACCATCGGATGCAAGACCGGTGACCTGGCGACGGTCCAGGCGGTGGTGCGGATGAAGAGCGAAATCGGCAAACTGCGGGAGCAGGTCCAAAACATCGAATGACCCAACAGCGTTCGCAGACTCTGTGGCCTCAGCGTCCTGAGTCCACTCCCCGAAGACGTTCAATCAGTGAGGGATTCCATGGAAATAAAGCTGCTCAACATCGGATTCGGAAACACCGTCATCGCGAACCGCGTGGTTGCCATCGTCTCTCCGGCTTCGGCTCCCATGAAACGACTGAAGGAAGATGCCAAGCAGGCCAATAAGCTGATCGATGCCACCATGGGCAGGCGAACCCGGGCCATCATCATCACCGACAGCGATCACATCATTCTGTCGGGAGTACAGGCCGAGACCATTGCCCAGAGACTCACGTCGGAGTCTCACCCCAAAGACGCCAATCTAATCAAGTGAGGCGTGATGCGACCCTACCAAAACGGATCGGTTCGAGGATTGTTGTTCATCGTTTCCGCCCCTTCGGGGGTGGGAAAAACCACCCTCATCAAACGAATTCTTCCCCAATGGCCCGGCCTCCAGTACTCGGTGTCCTGCACGACTCGAAAGCCCCGCCCGGGAGAAGTCTCGGGAATCGACTATCACTTCTTGACCCGGGATGATTTCCTCAGGGGGATCCAGGAGGGTCGGTTTCTTGAGTGGGCCGAGGTCCACGGGGAGCTCTACGGCAGCCACGGGGCCCTCGTGGAGACGTGGCTGGCCTCGGGCAAGGACGTCCTCCTGGACATTGACGTCCAGGGAGCCGGAAAGGTCCTGAGCAGTTATCCGGATGCCCACACGCTGTTCATCCTGCCCCCGTCCATGGAGGCGCTCAGGGAGCGGCTGGAAAAGCGCGGAACCGAGTCCCCCGAGCGTCTTCTCAAGCGCCTTGCCGCCGCGAGCCGTGAGATCCGGGAAGCTCCCTGGTACGAGTTCGTCATCGTGAACGACGACTTGGAGGAAGCCGTGCGCGATTTCACGGCGGTCATCCGGGCATGCCGGTGCAGGCGTCGCCCCATGGCGCCCCGGGTCCGGGAATTCCTTCAGGGCCAATGAGGGCTCGAAGTGCCCCCGGTGCCGAAGCTGCGCCCGGCGGTTCGCCTTCCCGAGGAAACGTCCCCCGATGACTTCCCCTTTCAAACGGAAGAAACAGAGTAGAAAAACGCAGGGGTCCCCCCAGGGAGAAGGGATGTGGATCTCAGGGATCCATCCCGTCCGTGAGGTCCTCGAATCCCGGGGTGCCTTCGTCTATGAACTGATGGTTGCCAGGGAGGACCTCCGGGTCCGGGAAGTCGCCGCCCTGGCGGAATCCCGAGGGATTCCCCTTCACAGGGTCGACAAACACAACCTGGACGAAATCGTCGGCCATTCCCACCACCAGGGAATCGCCCTGCAGACGGAAGAGTACCCGTATTTGTCCCTGGAAACGCTGCTGAAACCGGCCCAGGAGACTCCGGGATTTCTCCTCATTTTGGACAGCATCCAGGATCCCCAGAACTTGGGCGCTTTGCTCCGAAGTGCCGCGTTCCTGGGAGTCGGGGGGGTGATTCTTCCCAAGAACCGGTCTGTCCGGGTCACCGGTGCGGTGATTAAGGTGGCGGCGGGAGCCGCCGCGTGCGTTCCCATTGCCCGGGTGACCAATCTTGTCCGGGCCCTGGTTCTGCTGAAGGAAGCCGGCTATTGGATCGTGGGACTGGATGCCGCGGGAGAAGAGACGTTGTACGACATCGACCTGACCGTGCCCGTGGGGTTGGTGGTGGGCAACGAGGAAAAAGGGATTCGCCCCCTGGTCAGGCACCACTGCGACCTGTGTGCCCGAATCCCCGGTTCCGGAAGACTCGACTCCCTCAACGCCGCTGCTGCCGGTGCCGTCGCCATGGCCGAAGTACAGCGCCAGAGGCGGTCTAGGCGCTCGTAGACCTCGATCCGAACAGGGCGGTCCCGATTCGAATCATGGTGGCGCCTTCCTCGACGGCCACTTCGAAATCATGGCTCATGCCCATGGACAGCTCGGTGAGATCTTCCGGGGCCCGGGCCTGCCGTCGAAGGTGCCCAAGCAGTCTGTGCAAGGTCCGGAAATAGGGGCGGGTCCGTTCGGGGTCCTCTTCGTAGGGGGGCAGAGCCATGAGGCCCCTGACCTGCAATCCGTCCAGGGCTTCGACGGCACTGAAGAGCTCCGGCAATCTTTCCGCCGGAATCCCGCTCTTGCTTTCCTCATCCCCGATCTTTACCTGCAGAAGAACGAGGATCTTTCTCGATGTCTTCTGCGCCTGTCGGTCCAGTTCCCGAGCCAGGGACTCCCGATCCACCGTGTGAATCCACCGACACCATTGGACAGCGGTTTTTGCCTTGTTGGACTGGAGGTGCCCGATGAAGTGCCACGTAATGTCCAGGCCTTCCAGGGCTTCCGCTTTTCTGCGCAGCTCCTGGACGTAATTCTCTCCCAGGGACAGAATCCCGGCCTTGACGCCCTCTCGGATCCGCTCCGCCGATACCGTCTTGGTGACCCCGATGATCCGCACGGAATCCGGGGAGCGACGGACCCTGGCACAGGCGGCTCGAACCCGTTCTTGGATGGCTGAAACATTCCGGAACAAGGGGTCCATGAAACAACTCCTCCACAGATCCGAATCCGTGTTCAGGGGACCGGTGCTTCCGCGGGAAACCGGGTGGGACGTTCCCTCGGCACATTCCGGTCCGATCGGCGGGTCACCGCCCGCCTGTGGTGCGGGAAGAGAACAAGATGGGAGATCGGTCAGGCGGCCGGGACGATGACCTTTTGTTGTGCCAGCAGTTCCAGAGTTTCGCACAGGGGCAGCCCCACAACGTTGGTGTAGGAACCCCGAACGGCCCGCACCAGGAAGGCCCCCACCCCCTGAATACCATAGGCCCCGGCCTTATCCATGGGTTCCCCGGTCCTTACGTACGCCCGTATTTCCTCTTCCTCCAGGCGCTTAAACCAAACCTCGGTCTCAACGGACCGGATATGGGCCTGCCCGTAGCCCTCATGGAGGAGGCAAACGGCGCTGATCACGCGATGCCCTCGATTGCTGAGCTTTCTCAGCGTGTCGGCGGCTTCCCGGGAGTCCCCGGGTTTTCCAAAGACAACGCCTTCCAGGACGACAATAGTGTCCGCCCCCAACACCCAGGACGCGGGATTCAGCCGGGAGACCTCTGCGGCCTTCCGGGAAGCCCAGGTCCGGACCTGGCTCTCCGGCTCCTGCCCGGGCACCCACGGCTCGTCGCAATGACTGGGCTTCACTTCGAACCGAAGTCCCACGGACTCGAGCAGTTGCCTTCTTCGGGGGGAGGAGGAAGCCAGGACCAAAGGTTCGAGGGTCCTGTAGACCCCGACCCCCTGCGCATCTCTGCCCGGCGGTTCGACATCCGCCGACGGAAGGGTCCGGCTATTGAATGGAGAAGACTCTCCGGGCATTGGCGGTGGTTTCATGAGCGATCTCTTCGAGGGTCGAGTTTCGAAGCTCCGCGATCTTCTGGGCGGTGTAGCGAACATAGGCGGGCTCGTTCACCTTTCCGCGGTAGGGAACCGGCGTCAAGTAGGGTGCGTCCGTCTCGACCAGGAGGCGGTCCAAGGGGATGTTTCGGGCGACTTGCTGCTGGGTTTCGGCCTTGGAAAAGGTGACGGTTCCCGGGACGGACAGGTAGAAGCCCAGGTCGAGACACTTCCCGGCGATGTCCCAAGTGCCGGAAAAGCAGTGCATTACGCCGTTTCCCCGAAGGGACGGGTAATCGCCGATCACTCGAAGGAATTCCTCGTAGGCGTCCCGGATGTGAAAAATCACGGGGGACTTCAGCTCGACGGCCAGTTCCAATTGTTGGCGCAGGCATCGGGTTTGACTCGATCGAGGTTGTCGATCCCGGTAAAAATCCAGGCCGATTTCCCCCAGGGCGACCACTCGGGGGCCGGCTGCCAGGGCCTTGAGGGTGTCGCAATCTTCGTTGCTGAGGCTTCGGGCCCCATGAGGATGGATTCCCGCCGAGGCAAAGATCGAGTCGTATTGTTGAGCCAACCGGGCGGCCTCGAGGCTGCTTTCCAAGTCGATCCCGATGGTGAGGATCGTGGTGACGCCCATCTCGTGGGCACGGTGCAGCACACCGGGGATGTCGTGGACAAACTCGGGGAAATCCAGGTGAGCGTGGGTATCAACCAGCACAAAGCCCTCCGAACACAAGTAAACACAAACGCTCCCGGGCCGAAAAGGGCCCGTCCTCGATGCCGTCGATCCACGCCCCGGCGTCATTTCCGGCCTATGCCAATACCGGAATTTCATACTGTTTTCCCGGCCGGGAGCCTGCTCCGCAGTTCGCCGGAGGGCGCAGGACCTCCGCGTCATTGCCCGCCCTCGAGAGGCCCGGTCCGGCGCGCGCGGCCGTTTTGCCTTGCTACGGGCGCCGGGTCTCACTATAATCCAAAACTCCGCTCCGGCGCACCCAAGCCGGATCAACCCAACCACGAAAGGACAGGATGGGCCAATGCGACGAGGGACCCCGGTTTTCGGCACGGTGATGGTACTTATCATGGTTGGCCTGTTTCAGGCAAGTCACGCTGCAAAGACCGCGTACGTGACGGAAACGCACGAGATCGCCCTTCGCACGGGGCCCAGCACCCAGAACAGGGTCCTGGGCATGGTGCCTCCCGGCACGGGAGTGGAGGTGATCAAGACACGAAACGAATGGTCCCAGGTGCGATTCACCGGGCCCTCGGGAGAATCCAAGGAAGGCTGGGTACAGAACCGCTTCCTGAGCGACAGCCCCACCAAGGAACTGGAAACGGAAATCCTGGCCCTCAAGGAAAAGATCGCCGGGCTGGAACAAGAAAAGGAGCTTCTGAGCCAAAAAGAGCGGGAGGGCAAAGACAAGCTTGCCCGGCTGGTGACGGATTACGAGGTGCTCAAGAGCGGTTCCGCCAATTTCCTGAAATTGAAGTCCGAATACGATTCCTTGAAAACCGCGTTGAATTCGGCCCAGGACAACATTCAGAAATTGATCCAGGAGAACAAGAATTTGAAGCTCTCCGAGCGGATCAAGTGGTTCGTAGCGGGAGCCTTGGTTCTTTTCGTCGGGTTTGTGTTCGGGATGGCTGCCGGGCGATACCAGAGGAAGCGCCGCGCCACCCAGTACCGCTGAAAAAAGGTTGGGTCCCGGTGCACCCGACGAGGGGCGGGTCCGGCTGGGGGGCGGTTTCTCATGGCGGTTGCGGGCAGAGGTTCCGGGGATCCGCGTTCCCCAAGGACTTGATTGCATCGGGGATGAACCGGTTGACGGAAAAAGACCCGTATGCTAAGGAGAGAGCCACTCAGAATGCCCCCGTAGCTCAGGCGGATAGAGCACGAGATTCCTAATCTCGGTGCCACAGGTTCGAGTCCTGTCGGGGGCA
>JARKQW010000311.1 GCA_029974695.1 Syntrophobacteraceae bacterium
AAACATCCGATTGAAGAGTCCCGTCCCTGAAAATCCAACCAACGGCGCTCTTGGCGGGCGGGGACGGGGCCCCGCCCCTGCATGCAGGACGGTCTGCCGGTAGGCTCGGGGGCGGGCTTTCTGCACACCCGTGAACCGGGAAAAGATCGGTCATCTTGGGTTTGAGTGTTGACCTTTTAGGCCGGGAGCATATAAATATACACTGATATGTTACTGAGTTTGTGCGCCTGGATCTGCGTAGAGTGAAACGATTCCAAGAGCACTCGGGCGTCATGCCCGGGACGGCGGGTACTCGGCGGATATGCTCGCCCTTTCCCGGCTTCCCCCTGCGTGGGAATCGTCCGTGCCACGGGTTGCGCCCCGTTTGGTGGAAGTTTCTCCTTCCGCAGGAAGGACGAAACGGGATTCGGACCGGCCGAATCGCTCGATCCCGGTGCCGCTCGGATCGTGATTGCGGCCGCCGACGGCTGCACGGCGATCTTGCAGCCGCTCATTTCATTGCGCTGAAGAAGGCGAGCGTTGTCTGCCCGGAAGCCGCCGGGCCCGTCTCTGCCGGTTCGGCATGGAAACAGGACGGATGAATGGGAATGATCGCCCGAGGAAGGCCGTTAAAGGGCCTCGATATGGCGGAAGAGAACGAGGAACATCTCGCGGAAAAGGAGGCAATGGTGCTGCAAGACGAGCACTATCAGACAGTGGCGTTTCTCGCGAAGAGTCTTTCGGACGAAAACCGCCTGCGGATCATCCTTTGCGTGAGCAACGGCAAGAAGTCCGTCTCGAGCATTGTCGAGGAACTCGGCATCTCTCAGCCCCTTGTTTCCCACCACTTGAAGGAGCTCAAGCGCTCGCTTCTCGTCAAGATTGAGCGCAGCGGCCCTTTCATCTACTACGAGCTCGTTGACCCGAGAATCCTGGATGTCATTCGCACTTTGAGCACCGTAGCGACAGACCTGCTGACCACAAGGAAGACCTTTTAGGCCGGGGGGAGGTGACCGGAATCCATATGGAAAAGATCCGGAAGATCGTTGGCCGAATGGACCCTGAAAAGGCTTTGGAAGAGATTTCCGAGGTCTTGAAGGTCCTCTTCTCCGCGTTGGGCGAAGAGGCGCGCTCGCAATTCCTCTGGGACCTCCTGGGGGAATCGAGTGGGGATAAGGTGTCGAGCCTGGTCCACCTGTGACTGGCCGAATGCATGGGCGAAGGTGTCGACCCGACGCAGATGTGCCAGAGGCTGGTGGACAAGGTTGCTCAATCAAAGCAGCTCATGACCATGACGGATCCGGATCTTCTGGTGCTCTTCGAGGACTGGTTTGAAGAACTGGAAGAGGAGATCGTGTCGCTGGTGAGGGAACGTGGTCCCCTGGACCCCGGTGAGCTTGCCGAAAGGACCGGGCTTTCGCTGCGAGGGGCAACGTTTCTCCTCTCAAAACTCAAGCGTGAAGGAAAGCTCTAACACCCGATTCATGCCCGGCAGGAAAGGTTTCCATGCAGAACCGGAAGACGACGGTCGTAGCCCTGGCGGCGATACTGCTCACGGTCGGGGCCCTGTGGTTCGCCAACCGCGCGGTTGCTCCCAAGCAGGCCTCATGGGAGGATGTCCTGGCCCAAGGGAAAGCGGGGGGCTACCGGATTATCACCACCGAAGAGCTTTCCGAACGATACGGGACGGATCCCAAGGGCTTTCTTCTGGTAGACACCCGCCAGGAATGGGAATACCGCACAGGGCATCTTCAAGGAGCGGTGAACTTCCCCATGGAGCCGACCTCATGGGCGAGATGGCGCAAGGCATCGGCTCTCGAAACCCTCCTGGGACCCGACAAGGATCGCACCGTCATCTTCTACTGAGCGGGCCTCACGTGAGTACGCAGCGACTCGGCGGCCCGTGTGGCCGTAAAGCTTGGCTACAGGAACGTCTACCGAGATCCGTACGGTTATCCCCAGTGGCAGGCAAGAGGCATGCCCGTTGAGAGCGCCCCGGCGGGTCTTGCTCAAACGAGGGAAGAACCCGGGCTCCCCGGGCCGCTATATGGCTGGGGGATGCTATGGACCCTCCTTGGCATCTTTGCGGGCGGCGTGGCTTTAAACCTCACTCCGTGCGTCTACCCCTTGATCCCCATCACGGTTTCCTACTT
Organism: Syntrophobacteraceae bacterium; assembly: GCA_029974695.1. Lineage (GTDB taxonomy): Bacteria > Desulfobacterota > Syntrophobacteria > Syntrophobacterales > Syntrophobacteraceae > JAGPLX01. Next base: position 2,133 of record JARKQW010000311.1, read on the forward strand.
TGGCGGTCAAGCCGCCAAGGGAGGAGCGGGCCGGGGAAAGCTCCTCGTGCATGGTTTGAACTATATGACGGGCCTTGCCCTCACCAACTCCATCCTCGGAGTGGTTGCGTCCCTTACCGGCAGCCTCATGGGATCGATCCTCCAAAACCCCATCGTCCTCCTTGTCGTTGCCTCGGTGCTTGTCTTGTTTGCCACGAGCCTTTTCGGGTTCTGGGAGATGCGCCTTCCCAGCGGCCTCACCCAGGCTGCTGCAAAATCCTACACGGGCTACCTTGGAAGCCTCTTTATGGGACTCACCCTGGGCGTGGTTGCAGCTCCCTGCATCGGTCCCTTCGTTCTTGGACTCCTCACCTGGGTTGCGGGCATGGGAAGCCCGTTGCTTGGATTTGCCGTCTTTTTTACGCTGAGTCTGGGCCTGGGATTGCCCCTGTTTTTCCTGGCGGTGTTTTCGGGACAACTGGAAAAGCTTCCCCGCTCGGGCGACTGGATGATCTGGGTAAGGAAGCTCATGGGCTGGGTCCTGGTCGCAATGGCGGTGCATTTCATTCGGCCGGTTCTCCCCGGCCGGTGGAGCTCCCTGCCGATTGCCCTCGTAGCCCTGGCTGCCGGGTTGCATCTCGGGTGGATGGACCAAAGCGAGGCAAGATTCAAAGCTTTCCCGTGGCTGAAAGGCGGAGCCGGGGTCACGTGGCTGGTTCTCTGCGCTTTCCTGGTCACCTCATGGACCCTTCAGGGACCGGGGATTGCCTGGAAGCCCTACTCGGAGGAGGTATTGAAAGAGGCTCAATACTTGAAAAAGCCCGTCATCCTTGACTTCTATGCCGGCTGGTGCACGCCGTGCCGGGAACTTGAGGAAGTCACCTTCCACGATGCTTCCGTTGTGAAGGAGGCAGACGGCCGTTTTGTTATGGTGAAAGTGGACTTGACCAAGGGAGGCGATCCCGTCCACGAACGGCTGCTTCAGCAATACGAGATCAAAGGGGTTCCAACGATCGTGTTCCTCGACCCGAGCGGCAAGGAAAGGCGTGACCTGCGCCTCGTGGATTTCCTTCCGGCGGACCAGTTTCTGGGGCGGATGGCACAGCTCAATAAAGGCGGAAGCTAGGGAAAGGAGAAACAAAGATGCTCAAGGTCAGGTTTTTCTTGAATGAGCCCAACGGCAAGCCCTGAAAGAATTTTCTCCGGATGATGCCCAGGTTGGGTGAAAAGTACAAGGATATCGAAATCGAAGTCGTTTCAAAGCCCATCGCGGAATACCAATGCGATGAGTACTTCGAACTGGAGCTTCCCGTTGCGCCGGCCATCATGGTGGGAGATGAGATCGTGGTGGAGGGATCCGACATCTCCCAGGACAAGTTGGAGACCGCCCTCTGTCGGCACTTGGGGCTTCCCGAGCCCGAACCTTCGAAGAGGGGCCTCTTCAAGCGGATTTTCGGGGCATGAGGAACCGTGAACGACGTCAGGATGGAGACCGGTCCCCCGGGATTCTCCGGCTTTCCTTCAGTTCCAGGAGCATGTGATCCAGGATTCCGTTGATGAAGGCGCCGGAATCCTCGGTGCCGAAGGTCTTTCCCAGGTCGATGGCTTCGTTGATGGAGACCTTGGGAGGGATGTCCTCGCAGTGAAGCATTTCGAACAGGGCGATTCGCAGGATGTTTCGATCCACGATGGACATGCGGTCAATGCGCCAGTGTTCGGAGGCGGCCGCGATAAGCTGGTCGATTTCCTTGCGGTGGAGGACGACTCCCATCACCAGGTTTTCCGTGAAGGGACGGGAAGAGGACGGAGCCTCGAAATGTTCGTAGACCAGGGAAATGGCCTGGTCCGGAGGGACCTGAGCCATTTCCATTTCATAGAGGATCTGTAGAGCGATTTCCCGGGAACGTCTGCGTCGGCCCATGAGGCATCATGCGATCTGTTGGATGAGGTTGGCCATCTCCACGGCCGCCATGGCGGCATCCCAACCCTTGTTTCCCGACTTGGACCCGGCCCGTTCGATGGCCTGTTCCAGGGTATCGGTGGTCAGGACTCCGAAGGCGATGGGCACCCCGGTCTCGAGCCCCACGTGGGCCACCCCTTTGGAGACTTCATTGGCCACGTAATCGAAGTGAGGGGTCGCTCCCCGAATCACCGCACCCAGGCAGATGACCGCGTCATAGCGACCGGTGGAGGCCACTTTCCGGGCGATGAGAGGAATCTCGAAGGCCCCCGGCACCTTGTAAACGTCAATGGCCTTTTCATCGGCACCGCTTCGCTGCAGGGCATCCAGGGCCCCCCCCAACAGCCGATCGCAGATGAAGTCGTTGAAGCGGCTCACCACGATACCGAAACGGAGGTTCTGGGCAAGAAGCTTGCCTTCATAGACTTTCATGGTGCACATCCTCCTGCAGGACGCAGCTCAGCAGATGCCCCATCTTGGTGCACTTGGTGCTCAGGTACCGGATATTGGACTCGTTGGGAGGAATTTCCAACGGCACTCGTTCGGTGATCTTCAGCCCGTAGCCCTCGAGACCCACCACCTTCTTGGGGTTGTTGGTCATGAGGCGCATTTTGCGCACTCCCAGGTCCACCAGCATCTGGGCCCCGATCCCGTAGTCCCGCAGGTCCGGCTGGAACCCCAGGACCTGGTTGGCTTCCACCGTGTCGTATCCCTTTTCCTGCAGGGCATAGGCCTTGATCTTGTTGAGAAGACCGATTCCGCGGCCTTCGTGATTGCGCATGTACAGGATGACCCCGCGGCCCTCCTTGCCGATGCGGCTCAGAGCGGCCCGCAGCTGTCCTCCGCAGTCACAGCGCAGGGACCCGAAGACGTCCCCGGTGATGCATTCGGAATGCACCCTCTCCAGGGTTTCCTCTTCGGGGTCGATTTCCCCCTTGACC
>JARKQW010000329.1 GCA_029974695.1 Syntrophobacteraceae bacterium
GGGACTGTAGAACGGATTGACAGTTGGACCCTTTGCCTTCCCCCGTGGGGGAGGGCCTGAACCCATCGGCCTGCCCGGGTCGGGAAACATCCCCCGGGCAGGCCGAGTCTTTTTGGGGGACTTTTCGCTCTTCGTGGAGCCCTCAGCACTCGCTTCGTGGAGAGGCACGACGGGAGGAGGGCGAGCTGGGAGGTTCCCCCTGGGGCCGACGAGCCACAAAATGTCTTTTCAAAAGGGAATTGAGGAGGATCTGGAGGAAATGCACGAGGCTGAGAAATGAAATCCCCCCGACCCCGGGCCGGGGTGAGGGGGGACCCGAACTGCGTTGGCGTTTGGGCCCTTGACGGGAGACGATCGGCAAGAGGAAGACTCGCCTCACCGGAGGGAACCTTATCCCTTCTTTCGCGGGCGCAGAGGGCTGAGGATCCGGATGACCGAAGCCATGGCCGCGGAGCACTCCTTGAGAATGAGCATCATGATGGAGAAGGCCGCGAAATTGAGGACGGCGCATGCGACCCAGGCACCGCTGAGGGCTGCCGTGCCCGCCAGGAGAGCGAACCCGAAAGCAATCACAATCCCGGCGGGAGCGCATCGGGGCCAGGCACGGAATCGAATCAATTGCTTGCCCGCTCCATGTTCCTCCACGGCCATGAGGATCCGCACCCGGCCCAGGAGACCTCCGCGGAGCTCGAGGTCCCAGTGGTCGTAGTCTCCTCCGCGCAAAACGACGGTCCGAAGCTTCTTGAGGCTCCCTTCCAGGGATTCCAGCCACTCGAGGGGGGACCTCCACTGTTCGCTCCAGACGGTGAAGGAGCGCTGCCAGGGGAGCGGCAGAGCGACTCCCGGCACCGCACAGCGACGCCACGGGGTGAGACCGGCCCGAAGTCTGCCCATGAGCCGGGCCAGGGGTTGAATCATATGGAGGAAGGCGGTGAGGGCGCGCAGCTTGAGACGGCTCTTCCCTGCCCGGGATCCCTCGGGGAACGAAACCCGCAAAGCGCTCCAACAGGCGTGAACGAAAGGAACGGCGGCCGCCACCACGAAGACCGGGAATGCCGCCAGCAGGGGAGCCCATTCGAGTCCCAGGAGGGACAGGGATGCCAGGGCGGCCACCACGACATACCATTCGGGCATCATGGGCAGGGACCACAACAGGCCGGGAGCGGGCTGATAGATGGACTGGAAAAGAGCGGTTCCCCAAGTTCCCTGGTAAATCCGGCCTCGACACCATCCCAACAGCTGCTCGACTCCTCTCAGGTACAGCCTTCCCGCCCATGGGACATGCCCTGCGGCGTTGTATTTCTCCGGCCATTTCTTCTCGAGATCCGCTTCGGCCTTTCCGTAATTCAACTGCTGCTTCCAGTAAGCCTTCACGGAGTTTCGACGGTGATGCCAGACCACGGCAGCGGGGCTGAACCCCAGTTTCCATCCCTGTTGCTGCAGCCGCCAGCAGACATCCACGTCGTCTCCGGCGATGCGGAACCGGGTATCGAATCCGTCGATGGCTTCCAGGGCCCATTTGCGAAAGGACATGTTGCAGCCGGGAATGTGCTCCGCCTCGCGGTCGGTCAGCAGCACATGGATGGGGCCTCCCGGGGCGTTGGCCACACAATCGGCAATGGGACCGTCGGTGGGCGGCGCCAGGTTCGGCCCCCCCACTCCCACGAAGTCCGACTTGAGAAAGGTGGCGTCCAGGTAGGTCAGCCAATGGGGATCCGGGCGGGCATCGTCGTCGATATAGGCGACGATTTCCCCCTTGGCGGCGCGCATGCCCGTGTTCCTGGCGCTGCTCAGCCCGCGGTTTTCCGTCCTGATCATCCGAAACCCGTACTCCCGCACAACCTCTTCGGTGCCGTCGGTGGAGCCGTCGATGACCACGATGACTTCAAAGTTCGGGTATTCGACCTTCTTCAGTCCTTCGAGGGTGTCGCGGATGGTCCGCTTTCCGTTGTAGGTGCAAACCACCACCGAGATGCCGGGCCAGGGAAGATCGGGCGGAAACGGGACCTCGGAGAAAGCCTTCCGAACGGCGCTCAGGGACGTCTTGGGGTTGCGTTCCCGATCCGTGATGCCGAATCCCCAGTCGAGGATCTCATGGCCGCCCCGGAACCACTCGTCGGTCCACGAGAATACGAAAATCCCGGCGCATCCTGCCGCGAACGTCGATCGGATTTGCCAGGAAAGGGTCGCGCCCTGTTTGTCTTCCCCGTTTCGAATGCTGTCCAGCCCCACCTCCGCCATCACCAGGGGGCGATTTCCGGCCAGGTTTTGAAGACGGGCCAGGTAGCCTTCCAGCTTCTCCCGGGTCTCCAGGTACACGTTGAAGGACACAAAGTCCACAAAGGGCAGGTCCAGGTACTCGGTGGTGGGGAAGTTCACGTAGGTGACCAGTGCCCCCGGGTCTTCTTCCTTGACCGCACGGTACAGCCGCTCCAGGAAAGCCTCGATCTTGCGGCGACCGTACCAGCGCACGATGGAAGCCGGGATTTCGTTTCCCACGGTGAAGCAAAGGAGGGCCGAATGGCCCGCACACTGCCGGACCCCCTCCCGCACCCGTCGCTCGATGTCGTTGGCCAGTTTCTTGTCGTCCAGGAAGGCCACATGCTCTTCCCAGGGGAGGCCCACCATGACCCGCAGGCCGTGACGCTGGGCCGCATCCAGCAGCCAGCGGGGGGGCACCGTATAGGTTCGAACCGAATTGAGGCCCATGGAAGCCATTTGGGTGAAATCCCGTTCCACCTGTTCGGGGGTGTGATACTCGGACCCGTCCTCTTCGGGACGGAAGGGGCCGTAGGTCACCCCGCAGATGTAAAACTTGTCTTCGCCGACATACAGAAACTTGCCCTGCACCCGGGGCCGCACATCTTCCACCACGGGGATGGATTTGGGCGGGTGCAGATAGAACCGGGCAACACCGGTGGTCTGCTGATTCCCGCCGAAGACCGGTCGCAAAACGTTTCGCTCATCATGAGAACTCTTGAGAAAAGCGGCCGGAAGGGCCTGCGAGTTCGCCGAAAAATGCGGAAGAGGGTCCTCGAGTCGAGGGGTACCGTTGGAAGGAACGGCCGGACCGCCGCTGTCCGCCGATCTCGTCTGGGAGTCCCCATCCCAAGGAGCGCTCCCGGGGAGAATGTCCGTCATCGGATCCTCAGAGACATCCGGAATGCTTTTCAAGGCTTGTTTTGCCATAGGTGCCTCATCTGCGTGAGAGTTGATGGTTTCAATCCGAAAAGATCCATGGTCGAGCCGCGCCGTCCATGGGAGACCTGCGACATCGGCGAAACCCCATAAGGCAATTCCCGTGCCATGAGGCAGAAGCTCGTCGGGTAAGGCAATAGGAGCACGGACACGGAAAGTCCCCCAGGGAGGAGTACAATTCTTGCGCTCCCAATTACGAATCTTGCACAGAGGTTGTTCCCGCCG
>JARKQW010000342.1 GCA_029974695.1 Syntrophobacteraceae bacterium
GAACTGCTCATTTCTCCCGACGATCTCAATCGCATCTGGATCCTTCGCAAGCTTTTGTCGCCCCTCAACCCCATCGACGCCATGGAATTTCTCCTGGACAAGATGCAGGGCACCAAGCACAATGCGGATTTTCTGGCATCCATGAACCGGTAGGGGGAAGGGGCTCATGTGTCCCCGCGCCCTCCGGAACCCGGAACGGCTTCCGGGTCTGCATAGGCCTCCCCTCCGGGGGGCCTTGGGGTCCGGAAAGCGCAGGGGGGCGGACGGAAGAAAGCGTTTGCCCTCGACTCGAGAAGGAAATTGCATTTGCCTGGGAAGCACTCAGGGTTTAGAATATCTTGTTTGACTGAGTCCGGGGGATACGAAGGAGGAAATGAAAGGCCATGAAAGACAACATACACCCGCAATATCATGAAACCGTCATCCGTTGTGCCTGTGGAAACGAAATCCCTACCGGGTCCACCAAGAAGGAGATCCGGGTGGAAATCTGTTCCAAGTGCCATCCGTTCTACACGGGAAAGCAGAAACTGGTGGATTCGGCCGGTCGCATCGAAAGGTTCCTGAAGAAGTACGAAAAGTACCAAACCGACTCATCCTCCGGGTCCAAGGGCTAGGGTTTCCTCGTCCGGCAAGATTTTCGCCGGCCGCGGACCTTCCGACCCGGTCCATTCCGGGTTGCCGGGGAACAAGAACGGGTAGTCGAGCGCCGACTATCCGATTGTTTTTTGGGCTCGCCGATTCCCCCGGCGATGGTTTCCCAAGGGCAAACGGCACAGGGTCCGGAACAAGACCGGCCAAGGCCCCCAGCATATAGGCCCAATCGCCATGTTTGATCGACTCCAAAGCGTGGAAGAAAAGTACCGCAAGCTCGAGGAAGACCTCTCCAACCCCGAGATGCTGGCCAATCAGAAAGAATATCAACGGGTCGCCAAGGAACGCTCGGACGTGGCCCCCCTGGTCGAGGTGTATCGACAGTACAAGGCCCTCAAACAGGAATTGCAGGACAACCATGAGCTCCTCAATGAGGAACCGGACCCCGAGATGCGGGAGTTGATTCGCCAGGAAATCAGCGACCTCCGGCAGAAGCTCCAGGCTGTCGAGGACGAGCTCAAGTTCATGCTGGCCCCCAAGGATCCCAACGACGAAAAGAACGTCATCCTGGAAATCCGGGCCGGGACGGGGGGCGAGGAAGCGGCGCTCTTTGCCGCCGATCTGTTCCGAATGTACACCCGCTACGCCGAAATCCGCAGGTGGAAGGTCGAGGTCCTGGACAGCCATCCCACGGGGATCGGCGGGTTCAAGGAAATCATCGCGGCCATTAACGGCAAAGGGGCGTACAGCCGATTGAAGTACGAGAGCGGGGTCCATCGGGTTCAGCGGGTTCCCCTCACCGAAAGCCAGGGACGAGTCCACACGTCGGCGGTCACCGTCGCGGTGCTGCCTGAGGCCGAAGAAGTGGATGTCTACATTGATCCCAACGACCTGCGCGTCGACGTCTTCCGTTCCTCGGGTCCCGGGGGCCAAAGCGTCAACACCACCGATTCGGCCGTGCGCATCACCCACTTGCCCTCGGGTCTTGTCGTGATCTGCCAGGACGAGAAATCCCAGCACAAGAACAAGGCCAAGGCCCTCAAGGTTCTGCGGGCCCGGCTCCTGGACCAGATGCAAAGGGAACAGGAAGCCAAGATCGCCCAGGAACGAAAGAGCCAGGTGGGAACCGGGGACCGGAGCGAGAGAATCCGCACCTACAACTTCCCCCAGAACCGTGTTTCCGACCATCGCGTCAACCTGACCCTCTACCGATTGGACGCTGTGCTGAACGGCGAACTCGATGAAATCATCGATCCCCTGGCCGCTCATAGCCACGCCGAAGCGCTTCAACGAATGGATTCCTGAGGAGAAAGCCGGGAGCTCCGCAAGATTCTTCCGGGCGCGGTGCTTCCCGGGCAGGTCTCTCCCCGGAACCCCCACCAATCCCCGCAGGATTGAAGGGATGGAAGAGAGCTGGACCATCCTGAAAGTGCTCCAGTGGACCACCGGCTATTTCGGCCGGAAAGGGATCGAGCAGCCCCGGGCCAATGCCGAGGTTCTGCTGGCCTTCGTTCTGGGCATGGAACGTATCGATCTTTACCTGCGCCACGACCAACCCCTCACCGCTTCCGAGCTCTCCCGCTACCGAGAGGTGGTGCGCCGCCGGGCCTTACGGGAACCCACCCAGTACATCACCCGGCGACAGGAATTCTGGTCCCTCGAGTTCGAGGTCGACCCGGCGGTTCTCATCCCCCGGCCGGAAACGGAGCTGCTGGTGGAAAAAGCCCTCGATCTCGTGGGCTCCGATCCCAAGAAAGTCCTCGAGATCGGCACGGGATCGGGAGCCATCTCCGTGGCCCTGGCTCATGAATGCGGATCCGTCCAAATCCTCGCCACGGACAAGTCGCCGGAAGCCCTCCGGGTGGCACGACGCAACGCTCGAAGGCACGGCGTCCTGGAGCGGATTTCCTTTGTTGCAGCGGACCTTTTCGAAGGCCTGCATCCCGGCAACGCGCGGTTTCATCTCGTAGTCGGCAATCCGCCCTACGTCAGCGACGAGGAATACGCGGATCTTCCCGAAGAAATCTCCGGGCACGAACCCGCCATGGCCCTCCTGGGAAAAGGCCCCCGGGGGCTGGACGTCGTGAGGCGCATCCTTCAAACGGCCGGGGCGTTTCTCACGGCTCCCGGGGACCTCCTGCTGGAGATCGGCCGGGGCCAGGCGGAAATCCTCGAACAAGAGCCGAAGCTCTTCCCGGGTCTTCGACTCGAGGGATTTCTGCGGGATCATTCGGGCATCCTGAGAATCATGCATCTTCGAAAGGTCATCGGGTGACACATGGACAAACTGGTCATTGAAGGCGGACTGCCGCTCGAGGGAGAAGTTCCCGTCAGCGGAGCCAAGAATGCGGCGCTGGCATTGATGGCCGCCACCCTGATCGCCGGGGGCAAACACCGGCTCGATCACGTCCCCCGCCTGAGGGACATCCGTACCATGGAACTGCTCCTGGAGCACATGGGGGCCGTTTGCCACCACAACGACCACCTAGTGATCGACACCGGCAACATTCACTGCCTGGAAGCCCCCTACGACCTGGTCAAGACCATGCGTGCCTCGGTGATGGTCCTGGGGCCCATGGTGGCGCGGTTTCGCCGAGCCCGGGTGTCTCTGCCCGGCGGATGTGCCATCGGAGCCCGCCCCATCAATCTACACCTCAAAGGCCTGGAACAACTGGGGGTCGGGATCGAGCTCGATCACGGCTACGTGGTTGCGAAAGCCGACCGGCTTCGAGGCGCCGTCATCCCCTTCGACCAGGTGACGGTGACGGGTACGGAGAACCTGATGATGGCGGCGACCCTGGCCGAGGGGGTGACGGTTCTCAGGAACGCCGCCCGGGAACCCGAAGTGGTGGCCCTCGCCGAATACCTGCGCAGAATGGGGGCCCAGATCCGGGGAGAGGGGACCTCCGAGATCGTCATCGAAGGAGTGAAAGAGCTGGTCCCCGCTTCTTTTCGGGTCATTCCCGATCGAATCGAGGCCGGGACCTACCTGGTGGCGGCAGGGATTACCGGCGGCAATCTCAAAGTGACCGGCTGCCGCCCGGAACATCTCGATGCCGTCATGGGCAAACTCGAGCTGGCCGGGATGACCTTCCAGGTTTCGGGAGACTCGATCCAGGCAACCGGCACCGGACAAATCCGGAGCATCAACCTCAAGACCTGGCCCTTTCCGGGGTTCCCCACGGACATGCAGGCCCAATTCATGGCGCTGATGTGCCTGGGAAACGGGGTGAGCCTCATTACCGAGCAGATTTTTGAAAACCGCTTCATGCACGTTCTCGAGCTGAAGCGCCTGGGAGCCGACATCGAACTCGATGGCCGCAGCGCCGTGGTGAAAGGGGTCCGTGGGTTGTCCGGGGCCCCCGTCATGGCCACGGATCTGCGGGCTTCCGCTTCCCTGGTGCTGGCCGGGCTGGCTGCCGAAGGCATCACGGAAGTGAACCGCATCTACCATCTCGATCGGGGCTATGAAGCCATTGAAAAGAAGCTCTCCGCCGTCGGGGCCCGGATCTGGCGGGAAAGAGGCGTTTGAGACCCGACTTTCTTTCAATCGGGAAGGGGTCGTGCCGGAGCCACCGGCCTTCGGTCCCGCGGGCGAGGGCGCTCCCGGGCCCAGACCCTGGCCTCGACCCCTGTTGCTCCTGGCTGCGGCTTTGGCTGCGGGAATCGCCCTGGAGTCCCAAGTCCCGGAGATGTTTCCGGAACCCTGGGTCTGGGCGGCCCCGGCCCTACTTTTCCTCCTTTCCCTCCTGGGTTTTTTTCCCGCTTGCCGAAGGTTGCGCAGCCCTCCTACCGCAGTCATCCTCTTTTTCGCCCTCGGTGCGGCTCTCAGCCGACAGGCCGACCCCCCGCTCCCTTCTCCCCCCTCTCTCCAATCCTTCCTGAAACAGGGACACACCCTTTTCCTGGCCGAAATCGATCGTCCTCCCGAATTTCCTCCCAACCGGACCCGGCTTCGTCTCCGGTTGCACAAGGCCATCCCTGACGGGGGATCGGTCCCCGTGGAAGGGAAAGTTCTCCTGACCATCGGGCAGGCCCGGCAAACCCCCGGGCGGTACCTTTTGGGAGACATCCTGCTGGTTCGCCTGAACCTCAGGCCCCTTCATAATTTCAACAATCCCGGCGGGTTCGACTACGTTCGAGCCATGGCGGAGCAGGGCGTTTTTGCCCGGGCCTATCTCGCCGACGACCGCCTGGTCCTCCCGGTGACCGGGGAGCCGCTTTCCATTCGACGCCTTCCCGCCCTGATGGGTCGGTCCCTGGATCGGTTTCGACAAAACGCCCTGTTTTGGCTGCGAGCCCACCTGGACCGGGATGAGGCGGATTTCTATGCAGCCCTTCTCCTGGGTTACCGAATCCCGGACGAATGGGGCGATCATCTCAGTCGAACCGGGCTCACTCACCTTCTCTCCATATCCGGTCTCCACCTCGGGATGGTCTTTTTGGCGAGCTTCTGGCTGGTTCGCAGACTCGTTCGCCGGACCCTCCCCAATGTGCTGAGAAAGAGAGACGACCAGTCCATCGCCCTGTGGTTTTCCCTGGGGGCGGCCGCCGTGTATGCCCTCATCAGCGGCATGGCCCTCCCCACGTGGCGCTCCCTGTTCATGCTGATTCTCTTTTTCCTTGCCGCCTCGAGGTATCGCCGTGCGGATTCCCTCACCGGCCTGGCCCTGGCCGCCCTCCTCATCCTGGCACTTTCCCCCAAGGCCCTCGGGCAGATCTCCTTTCAACTCTCCTTT
>JARKQW010000359.1 GCA_029974695.1 Syntrophobacteraceae bacterium
ATTGAACCGTCATGCTTTCTCCTGAGAATGATCCATGCTCCGCCGTGCCGGTCTCGAGAAAGCGCCCTTTCACCACCCCAATGCACAAGGAAGTCCCCGTGGAAGCGAACGACCAGGGGCCTGCGAATCCGGCGCAGGCGATCGATATTCATGTATTCGAGCACGGGGATGAGATCCTCAGGGAGGGAGAGGTTTCCACGTGCTTTTATGTGATCCTGGGCGGCAGAGTGTCCATCAGTCGGCGGGGAAGGACCATACGGATCCTTCGGGCCCAGGACGTGTTCGGGCTCGAGGCCGTCGTGTTGAAAAGGCCTTCCAGCCACACGGCAAGGTCCCTGGAGACCTCTCGAATCGCCACGTACCGGAGGGAGGCCCTGGACCATTTCGCCCGTCAAAACCCCCACATGATCCACACCATTCTGGCGTCGGTGTTGCGGCAACTCAACCAGACGGGTCGCAACCTGGCGAGCGAATCGGATTCCATTGACCTCGGCCAATCCCGTGTCCGGTTCTTCGGGGATGGGGACGAGGTCATCCGCGAGGGCGCTTCGGGAAAGGAATTCTACCGCCTGGTTTCCACCCAGGGCGGATTGAGGATTCGGTCGGGAGACCGCGAGGTCGGGCACATTCACAAGCCGGGGGAGTTCCTGGGGGAGATTGCCGCGCTGACGGAGCGCCCTTACCCGTACACCGTAACGAGTATCGGGGAGAGTGCCCTCGAGACCTACACCCGGGAGGACCTGGACGGGATCGTGCGGGACCATCCCGATCAGGCCTCCCACTTGATCCGATCCCTCTTGAATCATGTCACGAAAAAGAAGCCAAAGCCCAGGAAGAAGCCTGTCGCAGGGAAACCATGACCCAGCCGCTTCCCAAGGATCGCACACGATCTCGATCCCTCTACGTCCACACGCTCGGCTGTCAGATGAATGAATACGATTCGCTGCGTTTGCGGCGAATCCTGGGGGCCGAAGGGTATACGAGCACTTCCCATATGGAGGAGGCGGACGTGATCTTCTTGAACACCTGCTCGGTCCGGGAGAAACCGGAACAGAAGGTGTACTCCTTCTTGGGCAGGCTGCGCCGCCTTAAGACACGGAACCCCGCCCTCAAGATCCTGGTGGGCGGTTGCATGGCCCAGCAGTTGGGAAGACAGCTCCTCGACCGGTTCGATACGGTGGACCTGGTGTTGGGAACCCGGGCCGTAGGCTATGTGCGAGAGCTTCTGGAACGAGTTCGGGAAACGGGTTCCCGGTTGGCCTATCTCCCCGAGGAAGAGGCCCCCGAGGACCCTCCCTGTTGGACCCAAGCCCCGGCAGCGGACTCAATAACCGCCCTGATCACCATCATGCAGGGATGCGATAATTTCTGCACCTATTGCATTGTCCCTTACGTGCGCGGGCGGGAGCGAAGTCGGCCTCCGGAACGGATTGTCCTGGAAGCAAAGTGGGCGGTGGAGTCGGGGGTTCGCGAAGTAGTGCTCTTGGGACAGAACGTGAACTCTTACGGTCACGGCCTGTCCCCCCGGGTTTCCTTCGTCGAACTCCTGGGTCGAGTGCAGGAGGTCCCCGGCCTTTCCCGGATTCGTTTCACCACGTCTCATCCCAAGGACCTCACCGAATCGCTCATGAAGGCCTTTGTCGAGCTCCCCGCCCTCTGTCCTCACCTGCACCTGCCGTTTCAGAGCGGCTCCGACCGGGTCCTTCGCGCCATGAACCGAGGCTATACGGCGGCCCAATACGCCCAAAAGATATACCGACTCCGCGAGATCTGCCCCGAGATCGCCTTGTCTGCGGACGTCATGGTCGGGTTTCCGGGGGAAACCGAGAAGGACTTCCAGGACACCCTCGAACTCATGGAATCGATTCGATTCGATTCCCTGTTTTCCTTCATCTATTCCGATCGGCCTTTCACCCGGGCCGCCCAATTCGGAGACAAGGTGGATTCGGCAACCAAATCCCGGCGTCTTTCCCAATTGCAGGAGCTCCAGGCACGAATTACGTTGGAGAAGAATCGGGCCGAGGTGGGGGCCGTTCGCGAGGTGCTGGTGGAGGGAGAGAGTAAAGCCTCCAACGGCCAGTTCACAGGCCGGACTCCCCAGAACCGGGTAGTCAACTTTGTCGGCTCTCGCCAATGGATCGGCCGACTCATCCCCGTAAGGATCGTGGATGCGTATTCCCATTCCCTGAAGGGGGAAGCGGTTTCACGGGGCGGAGAGGGCTTTTTTCAAGGGGGCGATTGAGCTTTGGCCTTGAAACTTTCCGTGGTTGAGCTGCTTCGGCTTCCACCCGGGGGGGCGTCCGAAAATTTAGAGATACGATGCCAAAGAGCTGACACTTGAAGGCCAAGAGCGAATCGCTCCATTCAGATCTTTTTCAAGACATCTTTTCCCGGCGGGGGAAGCCTGGTATTCTCCCCCGGCAGGGAGAAGGTTGAAAGGAGCCGGGCCCAACGGAGGCTCCCCGCGGAAACTACCCGTGCCGGAAGTCCGGTGCCCTTACGGACATGAGGCGTGGCCGCTGGGAAGGCGCATCTCCCAGAACCCGAAACCGGTGCCCTTACGGACATGAGGCGTGGGCAGCAGGAAGGAGAAGGCATGTATCGAGAAATGAAGGTGGCTGGGTTGGTCATGGACCCCCAAAGCAACACTCCCATCGTTCTCCTCAAGGACCTTCACAGCGAGGAGTCCCTTCCCATATGGATCGGTCTTCTGGAAGCCACTTCCATTGCCACGGAGCTCGAGAAGATCCAATTCCCGCGTCCCATGACACACGACCTCATGAAGAATTGTCTGGATCACTTCAAGATCCGGGTCGAACGCATCGAGGTTTGCGATCTGCGCAACAACACCTATTTTGCTCTCATCTACCTGCGCGAAAACGACCGCGTGACTTCCATCGACGCCCGGCCCAGCGACGCCATTGCCATCGCATTGCGGGCCAACGCTCCCATTTTTGTGAACGAGGAAGTCCTGTCCAAGTCGCAGAAGATGGAGGGCGGAGGGCAGACGGTGTTCGACAAGGAAAACCAGGAAAAGTGGGCCGAGATCCTCAACAGCCTGGACCCGGAGGCCTTCGGCAAGTACAAGATGTAGGGTGGGGCTTTCGCGGCAAACCACGACAGGACGGCGTTCCGGGACCTGTCGTACGGGGGGATGTCGGGTCTGCAGGGGTTGGGAGAGGACAAACCGATGAACTGGAACAGTGAGCGACTGGCCCGGGTGATCCGGGTTGCCCAGGGAAAACAGCCCGCCGAGATGGTCTTGCGTCGTTGCCGACTGGTGAACGTGCTCACCGGCAAGGTGGAAGAGGCCGACCTGGCGATTCAGGACGGGATCTTTGTGGGCTGGGGACCCTATGAAGGGGAGAAGGTCCTGGACCTCGAGGGCAAGTACGTGTGCCCGGGCTTTATCGACGGTCACATTCACCTGGAGAGCTCCCTTTTGAGTCCGGCCCAGTTTTGTGCTGCGGCCGTGCCGTGGGGCACCTCGGCCGTGGTGGCGGACCCCCATGAAATCGCCAACGTCCTGGGCCTGGACGGCATTCGATACTTCCTCGAGGCCGCAGAGGGGCTTCCGCTCGATATCTATTTCAACCTCCCCAGCTGTGTTCCCGCAACCCACATCGAGACCTCCGGGGCGCAGCTTCGGGCCGCCGACCTTCATTCCCTTCTGCCTCACCCGCGACTCCTGGGCCTGGCCGAAATGATGAATTTTCCCGGCGTCCTTTTGGCCGTGCCGGAAGTCCTGGATAAGCTTATCCTGTTCCAGGATCGCGGGATGGACGGGCATGCACCTCAACTGGCGGGCCTGGGACTCAATGCTTATCTTGCCACGGGAGTCGGATCGGACCACGAGTGCACGGTCCTCGAGGAAGCCCGGGAAAAACTGGGTAAAGGGATGGCCATCATGATTCGGGAGGGAAGCCAGTCCAAGGACCTGGCCGCTCTCTTGCCCCTGGTCGACGGTTCCACGTGGCCGCGCTGCATGCTGGTGAGCGACGACCGGCACCCGGATCACCTGGCCCGGGACGGTCACATGAACGTCTCGGTGAACCTGGCCATGGAGCTCGGAATGGACCCGGTTCGGGCCATCGCCCTGGCAACGTGGACTCCCGCCCGGCATTTCGGCCTGACCCGCCGGGGGGCCGTGGCTCCCGGCTACCAGGCCGATTTCAGCGTGAGCCCGACGTTAAATCCTTGGAAGCCCGAGCGGGTCTTTAAGAAGGGAGCCGAGGTTGCCCGTAACGGAAAGCTCACGGACTTCTCGGGATTTTCGCGGACAGCAACGGTCCCCCCGAGTCCCATGAGAATCTCCCGCCTCGAAGCGGCGGACCTGGAAGTCGCAGCGGAGCCGGGTTTGCTTCGGGTGATCGCGGTTCGGGAGGGGACTCTGCTCACCGGGGAAATGCGGGTCCCCCCCCGGATCGTGGACGGAAAAGCCGTTGCCGACACGGACCGGGATATTCTCAAGCTCGTGGTCTTCAACCGCTACATACCCGATCGGCCGCCGTCCGCGGCTTTTGTTCACGGAATCGGCCTGAAGAAAGGGGCTGTCGCCACGAGCGTGGCCCATGATTCTCACAACGTGATTGCGGCGGGCGCCGGGGATGAGGACATTGTGCACGTGGTGTCGGCCCTACGCGAGGCCGGAGGGGGCATGGCCATCGGGGAGGCGGGGTCCCCGGTCGAGATCCTGCCGTTGCCCGTGGCGGGTCTCATGTCCGATCAGCCCTTGGAATTCGTGGTGGACCGGCTCAAGTCCCTCAAACACCGGGCCGGGAAATGGGGATGCTCTTTGAACGATCCGTTCATGGCCCTGTCTTTTCTCGCCCTGCCGGTGATCCCCTCCCTGAAATTGACGGATCTCGGCCTGGTGGACGTGAATGCGTTTTCGTTTGTTCCCCTGTTCAAAACAGATTAGTGGGATCCTCCCACAGGACTCAATCATCAGCAGACCGATAGGAGGCAACGATGACAGCCGTTTCGTGCAGTTCCGTGAGTGAAGTCGTCCGCTTCGCCATTGAAAAAGAAGAAAAGGCCATGGATTTTTACCAGAAGTGTGCCGACCGGGCGAAAAACCCCGGCATCAAGCAGTTCTTCCTGGAAATGGTCCAAGAAGAGCAACGGCATCGAGACCTGCTCAAAGACTTGAACCCGGCTACCCTCGAGGGCGTGCAGCTTTCCAAGCCCGAGGACCTGCGCATCAGCGACTACCTGGTGGACGTCAAGTTCCGGGATGACCTCACATACCAGGAAGCCTTGACCATCGCCATGAAAAAAGAGGAAAAGGCCTACGCCTTCTACACCGGGTGGCAGAACAAGTGCATGCATGAAAAGACGGCAAAGCTCTTCGAACTCCTGGCGGCGGAGGAGATGAAGCACAAGCGGAAAATCGAGACGGTCTACGACGAAGAGATCCTGACCTGGGATTAGCCCGCCTTCCCGAAGATTCGCATCCCCCCTGCCCTGCCCGCCCATGCCCGGGCCAAAGGTGCCCTCTCCGGCGGTCGGGGCGAGGGGAACAGACTTTCCCACCCTTCTTGACCGGTGACGCAGGCCGGTCCCGAACCCCTTCGAGGAACCAAACCCTTGCACGCAGGGCAGACGCGGGGCCGGACGCAAAAATAGGGATTCCTACTGAATTAAACCCTTGTGCGCGGGGCAGACGCCCCCTACGGGGCCGGAGAGACGACAGGTCCTTTTCCCGAGTTGCGGCGCAAGAGCACATAAAACGCCCCTGCCCCGCCGTCGTGGGATCGGGCCGACGCGAAGGCCATGACTACGCGCTTGAGGGGGGCTCGAGTCAGCCAGGACACCAGGCCCTTTTTCAAGACGGGTTGCTTGTCCCGGGAGTTCAAACCTCGGCCGGAAACCACCAGGACGCACCGAAGTTTCTTGGCAAAACTTTCCAGCAGGAAGCGGGTAACCCGCTCCCGGGCCTGTTCCCGCTTGTACCCATGCAGATCGATGTAATCCTGGTAACTGAACTCTCCCTTGCGAAGCTTACGAAGGATATCGGGGGAAAGCCCCACCAGGGCACCGTCGATGTACTCGTCGGAAAGGGTGAGCTCGAAGGCGGCTTCCCCGGTGACGAGGTCCACCAGGTACGTGTATACTTCCAGGTCTTCCCGGGCCAGGAAACGGGGAGGATTCCCGGCGGGCGGGACAGGGGGAATACGAGTTCCCCGGGTCCGATCCATGGGCACGACACCGGCCATGGCTTCGCGGAAAAGCTTCTCCTGCTCCCGTTCGGGAGGCTCCGACGGCCGGGGTTCGTCCCCCGCCGGGGGACTTGCGGAAGTTGGAGGCGAAGGAGGGGATTTTCTCGACAGCTGTTGATCTAATCCTACAAAGGGGGTATAGAAAACCGATTCAGGGGGTTTTGGGCTGGGAGGCCGACGTTTGGAGAGGGAGGGTCGTTTTCTCTTGCACGCCATGCTGTTACCTCGTCCCGGGGCCGTCTATTCATACCATAGGAGCCGGAAACAGGAAACCGTTTCATGAAACCACCGCTTCTCGTAGAGACATCCCAGAAGCTCTCCCGGATATTTCCGCAGCTTTCCGGATCGCAATACATTGCCGTCGATACGGAATCCAACAGCTTCCACGCCTACTTCGAACGGCTGTGCCTCATACAGGTCTCCACCCCCGAAGAGGACTATATCCTGGACCCGACCGTCTTGGAGGACCTCAGTCCCCTGGGGGAAATCCTCGCCGATCCAAGCATCGAGAAGATCTTTCATGCGGCTTCCAACGACGTGCTGGGGTTCAAGCGTGACTTCCGATTCCACGTGCGGGGCCTGTTCGATACGGCCATCGCCGGGAAGCTCTTGGGCTACAAGCATTTGGGCCTGGCAACCTTTCTCCGGGAACATTTCGGAGTGACCCTGGACAAGAAATGGCAGCGCTGGAACTGGGCTCAAAGGCCCCTCGAGGAGAAGCAGCTGGATTACGCCCGCCTGGACACCCATTACCTCATTCCCTTGTGACACCGGC